>CAMDPA010000491.1 GCA_945903565.1 Devosia equisanguinis
CGCCGTCGACACGCGAACCTATGAGAAAGGCATCAAGGTCAGCAAAGCCGAGTTGGCGGCGGTCAAGCTTGTCGGCGATGACTTCCATCCCGAATGGAACTATACAATCAGCCCACGCAGACCGGGGAACTCGTAGCGGTTATTCTGCGATCCGTCCTTAGGAACAGTATCGAGGACAAGGCCCTCGATCCCGCCTCAGGATCAACAAGCGATGCGGAGTGTCGCTCGTTGAACACGCAGGATATTAGCGGGCGGGCACTGTGAATATTGGCACTCCGCTTTTTTTCAATACAACGGCATTTCCGAGCTCTCTCATATTAAAACTTCGGGCCGGATCCGTGCTTTCGACAGCTGGCTTCGGCCCAAGTTTTGTCTAGCTGAATTTTTTCATTTGCAATAATCAGTAAGCGCCCCTTTGCCTTAATTGAACATGAGGCAACATTGCTTACTTGACGGTCTCCGATTACTTCCACAAGATAATAACATCGGCGGATCCGGAGAGGGTACGCGTTATGCAGCTATCAAGGCGTTCGTTTCTCGCGCTGACGGCAAGTGGTGCAATCGTTTTCCCCGGCGCCGTAAAAGGCGCAGCCGAAATAACTCTGTTGGTTCCCAGCGATGCGGGCAGCCGCACCGGCCGGCTTGGCCGGATGATCGCGACAGGCCTCGCGGCGCAGTCCGGCGGGCCGGTCGAGATTGTGAATTTCGAAACACCAGCCGACGCTTACCTGCAGCTATCCAGGGCGCCACCGGATGGGCGCACGCTGGGCATCGTCACGGCCGACCTTACCGTGCTGCATTGGCGCGGGCTGTCCGGCGTGAGACCGAGTGGGTTGACGCCGTTGCCATGTTGGCGACCGATCCCGCCGGTATCCATCTGCGTGCGAGCGATCAGGTCAAGACGTACCGCGATCTGGTCGCCGATCTCAAGGCACGGCCTGGCCAGCGGCGCATATCCGGTTCGGGCCGTGGTGCGATACGGCATCTGGCCGCGACGCGCTGGCAGCAGACGGCGGGGATCGGCTTGCACCCCTGGGTCGCCGCTACCAGCCCCCGGGAGGCGATTGCAGAGCTCGCCGCAGGGGATACGGATATCGTGGTGTGCTCGCTGCCCGAAGCCAGGGGCACGTCGCAGGGACGGGCGGTGAAAACGATCGCGGTGATGAATTCACATCGCAGCATTGCGTATCCGGCCGTGCCGGCGCTGAGCGAGGCTGGTGTTCGCCTTGATGCGGGCTGGTGGCGTGGCATTGCGGGACCGCCAGGCCTGTCTTCGGCGGCCAGGACACAGCTCGCGGGGGCGGTGAGCCGGGCGTATGTGAAATCTGCGCTCTCGAGCGAGGCGCATGCCCGAGGTTTCAGCATCGCGTGGGCCGATGGCCGCGCCTTCGGCCGATTCATGGCGCGCGAGGACGAGGCGATGGGGGCAGCGTTGCGCGCTGCCGGGATTGGCTAGTATGCGCCGCCACGGAATTTCGTAGGTCGGGTCGAGGTGCGAGACCCGACGAGCAACGGCGAACGTCGCACGGGGAATGTCGGGTCGCGCGAAAGCTTGACCCGACCTACGTCACCGACGCCTTAAACCACGTGCACTTCGATGGTGCCGACGCCGTCGACGCCGCCCTTCATGACATCGCCCTTCTTGCAGGCGCCGACGCCGGCGGGCGTGCCGGTCATGATGACGTCGCCGGCCTGGAGCGTCCAGAGCTGCGACAGGAACGCGATCTGGTTGGGCACGTCCCAGATCATCTGGTCGATGTCGGACTCCTGCTTGCGGACGCCATTGAGATCGAGCCAGATCTTGCCCTTCTTCGGGTGGCCGATCTTTTCAGCCAGCACGATCGATGTGATCGGCGCCGACTTCTCGACCATCTTGCCGATCTCCCACGGGCGACCGGTCTTCTTGGCCTGGTTCTGCAGGTCGCGGCGGGTCATATCGAGGCCGAGGGCATAGCCGTAGACGTGCTTCAGGGCGTCTTCCGGACGGATGTCGGTGCCGCCGGACTTCAGCATCACGCACAGCTCCATCTCGAAGTGCACGTCTTTGGTGGCCGGGGGATAGGGGAACTTGCCGTCGAGCACGATCTGGTCGGCGGCCTTGGCGAAGAAGAACGGCGGCTCCTTGTCCGGGTCCGACCCCATCTCGCGGGCGTGCTCGGCATAGTTGCGGCCGACGCAATAGATGCGGTGGACGGGGTACAGCAGGCTGCTGCCGACCACCGGGATGGTGACGACGGGACTTGGATCGAAGGCGTAGGCCATGGAGCGCTCCTGGGGATTCGATGGTCGTTTGATGCGCGCTTGCTAGCAGATCACGTGTGCGGCGTCATCTTACGCGAGATCCCAGCCCCCGGGTGCTGGACCACCTCCAATCTCCATGCGACGATGCGGGCGTCCACCGGCCATGGAGCGTCCCTTGAGCAAACTTCGCGCCTTTAGCGGCTTCGGCCTCGCCTGCCTGCTGGCTTTGACGGGCAACACCATTCAAGCCGCCGCGCAGAGTTGGCCGAGCCGGCACGTTACGCTGGTGGTGCCGTTCGGGCCGGGTAGCGGCTCGGATACGGTGGCGCGCATCGTGATGGCGCGCGCGTCCGAGGTGCTGGGGCAGCAGATCATCATCGAGAACGTCGGCGGGGCGGGCGGCATCATCGGTGTCGGCCGCGTCGCGAAGGCTGCACCCGACGGCTACCAGTTCGTGCTCGGCGCGGTCGACACGTTCGCGCAGAGCCAGTCGCTGTCGAAGGCACCGCCCTATAATTCCATGACGGACTTCGTGCCGGTGGGGCTGGCAGCCGAACAGCCGCTGGTGCTGATCGTGCGCAATTCCCTGCCGGTCAACGATCTCAAGGAGTTCGTCACGTACATGAAGGCGAATGCCGGCAAGATGCAGTTTGGCTCCGCCGGCGTTGGATCGGCTCCGCATCTGGCTTGCTTCCAGCTCACGTCCGCTGCGCAGGCGCCGGTCGCGCATGTGCCCTATCGCGGTTCTGCGCCGGCGATGCAGGACATGATTGCCGGCACACTCGACTTTTATTGCCCACTCGCGGTCGGCGCGATTCCGCTGATCGAGAACAAGTCGGTGAAGGCGTTGGCGATCCTCACCCAAGAGCGCTCGGCACTGCTGCCCGATCTGCCGACAGCGGCAGAGCAGGGGATCAGCGGTCTCGACGGCTACTATTGGATCGGGTTTTTCATGCCGAAGGGTACGCCGGAGCCGATCGTCACGAAGCTCAACGGCGCTATTTCTTCCGCGCTCGATACCCAGTCCGTGAAGGACCGGCTGCGCAACGTGGGAACCACGGTCGTTGCCCCCGAGCGGCGCTCGCCGGCCTATCTGCAGTCGTTCGTCGACAGCGAGATCAAGAAGTGGGCCGCGACCATCAAGTCGGCCGGCGTGAAGGTCGATTGACGGGGCGGGGTGGCAAATGACACGCCTGACGAGGCGTGCTCGGCCAGGGATGACGATGATCCTAACGATTTCTCAATACAGTCGAGGCACCATGCAACCATGTGGAAGTTGCACGGCAAAACTCAACCCTAGATTGCAGACGCTCCAAGAGGGCATTTCATGCAGCGTTGCCTGATCATTGATGGCTCTGCGATCATCCGCAAGGTGACGCGCATCATTCTTGCGGATTTCGGATACGAGACCATAGAGGCCAGAACCGGCAAAGAGGGCTTGGCGGACTTTCACAAGCAAACGCCCCATCTGGTGATGGTGGACTCGCACCTCACGGATATGGCGGCCCTCGACGTCCTGCGCCAGATCAAGACTGCATCGGCGGGCAGCGTGTACGTCCTCTACTGCACGACCGAATACGACATTCTCGACTTGCAGCGGGCTCACGCGGCCGGGGCCAGCGACGTGCTCATCAAGCCGTTCGACCGCCCGTCGCTCGCCGCAA
>CAMDPA010000492.1 GCA_945903565.1 Devosia equisanguinis
GAAGTGTTCGACGTTGCCATCGGTGCTGGTGGGGCCGAGGCTGATGCGGATCGCGGCGTTGGCGAAGCTGGGGTCGACGTGCATCGCTGCCAGCACGTGGCTGCCGCCGATCTTGCCGGACGAGCAGGCCGAGCCCGCGCTGACGGCGACTCCGGCGAGATCGAGCTTGATCAGCAACGTCGCAGCCTGGGCATGCGGATAGGCGATGCACGAGGTGTTGGGCAGGCGCGCCTCATCCTTGCCGATGATGTTCACACCTAGCGTCATCTCGCGCACGCCTGCTTCGAGCCGATCACGCAGAGCGGCGACGCGATCGATCCCCGCGAGATCCTCGCGCGCGGCCTTGGCGGCGGCGCCGAAGCCGGCGATGGCCGCGACGTTTTCGGTGCCGGCTCTGCGGCGACCTTCCTGGCCGCCTCCCATCAGGAGCGGTGAAAGTTCGACGCCATTGCGTATGACCAGCGCGCCGACACCCTTGGGACCGCCGAGTTTGTGGGCGGAGATCGACGCGAGGTCGAGGCCGAGTTTGCGGAATGAAACGCGGATGCGGCCCATCGCCTGCACGGCGTCGGTGTGGAACGTTGCGCCATGCTCGCGGGACAATACCAAAGCCAGGGCAACGGGCTGGATGATCCCGGTCTCTGCATTTGCCAACTGCACGCTGATCAACCGCTTGCCGGTCTTTGCGTCGGCACTGCGAAGTTGAGCCGCGAGCGCATCGAGATCCACTGTGCCGGCTGAACCGGCGGGGATTTCGAACAGGGGCAAGCCACTGGCGCGAGCCGGGGCCAGCACGGAATCGTGCTCGATCGCCCCGACGGCCAGTACGTCCCAGCCGCCACGGATCGCCCAGTTGTTGGCTTCCGTCGCGCTGCCGGTGAAAAAGATCTCGTCCGGGCTGGCGTCGATCAGAGCCGCAACTTCGGCGCGCGCCTCTTCCACGACGTGGCGGGCACGGCGGCCTTCGGTGTGAACCGACGACGCATTGCCGGTGAGATCGAGCGCGGCAAGCATCGCCGCACGCGCTTGCGGCCGCAGCGGCGCGGTGGCGTTATGGTCGAGGTATGTGCGCTCGCCGTTCATCAGGCGGTTGTGCTCCTGGGAATCGGATCAGGCCGCGCGCCGCTCAGGGCGGGGGGCGGAAACAGCCGGCCGACGCGGCCGGCCAAGACGTCATCAAGGCTTACGCGGGCCAGGAACTCGTGAATGTGCTCGCCCAGCGCGTCCCAAAGCCCGTGGGTGAGACAGCGGTGCTCGCCGATGCAGCCGGCGGCTTCCTCCCCGTGGCAGCGCGTCATCCGCGTCTCCTCGTCGACCGCGTTCATGACGTCGGCGACCATGATGTCGCTGCTCGCTCGCGACAGGCGATAGCCGCCCGAGCGCCCGCGCTCGCTCTCCACCAGGCCGGCGCGGCGCAGCTTCAGGAAGATCTGCTCGAGATATGCGACCGATAGCTGCTGGCGCTCGGCGATCGCGGACAGCGGCATCGCGACATCGTGGCTATGTTGGGGGCTGTGTTGGGGGCCGTGCTTGGCCAGATCGACCATCGCCATCACGGCGTAACGGCCTTTGGTGGTCAACTCCACGCGCTATACTCCTGATTCAATGCCACACCAGCCGCCCTGCAATATGCAGGCTGCGGCCGCTGATCGAGCATTGATCTTGTCAAACGGCTGCCCATCTGTGCTAAGAGGGCGGCCCACGCGAACCGCACGGTCACAGTCGCCGACAACAGGCGTCCAAACTCGAATGGTTCCAATTCTAAGACCGTATATGATAATCCCGAGCTGACTAGTCAAGTTATCTTGGCGGCACGCGCCGCATTCATGCTGCGACCGGGATTTGGATCACATCGCCGCGGCTAGAACTGCCGTGGTTCACTCCGCTTTTGCGCCAGAGGTTCTATGCCCGAGCTGAATATCAATGGCCCTGCCGGCCGACTGGAAGCGCGTTATCACCATGAGAACGACCCGCGCAGCCCGATTGCGCTGATCCTGCATCCGCACCCGCAGTTCGGCGGCACGATGAACAACCCCGTGATCCACCAGCTCTATTACATGTTCTACGAGCGCGGGTTCTCGACCCTGCGGTTCAACTTCCGCGGCGTGGGCAAGAGCCAGGGCTACTTCGACAACGGCCCCGGCGAGCTGTCGGACGCGGCCTCAGCGCTCGACTGGCTGCAGCTCGTCAAGCCCGATGCCAAGGCGTGCTGGATCGTCGGCTTCTCTTTCGGCACGTGGATCGCCATGCAGCTCTTGATGCGGCGGCCGGAGATCGACGCGTTCGTCTGCGTTGCGCCGCCTGCCAACATTTACGATTTCACGTTCCTGGCGCCGTGCCCGGCGTCCGGCCTGTTCGTCAACGGTGAGCGGGACCGTGTGGTGCCTTCGGCTTCGGTTGCCGAGCTCGCGGCCAAGACCAAGACACAGAAAGGCATCAAGATCACGCACACGATCGTGCCCTCGGCCAACCACTTCTTCACCGGCGAGAACAAGGAAGACCTGACGGCCAACCTGGCCGACGTCGTCAGCAACTACGTCAACGAGCGGATGATCGAGATTCTCGAGGAGAAGGCCAAGGCGGAGCGGTAGTCTCGCGTTGCGCGGCATGCGAGCCAACTTCGGCCGCAATGCTCGCGCGACGATTGACGGAAGGGTGGTCGCTCGTGCGCAGAAACCCGACTTCGATCGTGCTCGTGGTGCTCGCGCTGTTTGCGGCTGCGTTCGGCACGATCCGCTATTTTCCGTATTGGCCGCTGTATGGGCACAGCGGGCCGTTGCCGCCCGAAACGGCGGAGGAGACCGCACTTTCGAAGCGGCTGCTCGAGCATGTCACCGCGGTCGCCAGCTCTCCGCACAACACCTATCATCCCGATGCGCTGGAAGCGGCAGCACGCTACATCGAGCGACAGCTCGAAACGCTGGGCCTGACGATCGAACGGCAGGAGTTCGTCGCGGCCGGTCAGAAAGTCCGCAACATCCACACCGCGGTTGGTAAGCCCGGCGCTGGCAAACCAACCTTCATCGTCGGCGCGCACTATGATTCAGATGGTATTGCGCCCGGCGCCAACGACAAGGGTACGGGGGTCGCCGCGCTGATCGAGCTGGCGCGCGGGCTCAACGGCTATCAACCCAAGCGCCACCTCTTGCGGCTCGTGTTCTTCGTCAACGAGGAGATGCCGCACTTTGGCACAGACACTATGGGAAGCGTGCAGTTCGCGCGCATGATCGTGCAGAAAGAAACCGTGCGTGGCATGATCTCGCTGGAGACGATCGGGGCGTTTTCCGACAAACCAGGCACGCAAACCTTCCCCATGCCGCTCGGCTTGGTTTATCGGGACACTGCGGATTTCATCTCGTTTGTCGGCACGCCGCGGGCGCGCTGGCTGGTGCATGAGACACTGGGCTCGTTCCGGCGGCATACGCAGTTTCCCACGATCGGCGGGGTAGCGCATGCCTTCATCAAGGGGATCACGTGGTCGGATCATGCCTCGTTCGACGATCTGGGGGTGCCTGCGATCATGATCACGGACACCGCGCTGTTTCGCTATCCGCACTACCATAAGGCGACCGATACGCCCGAAAAGATCGACTATGGGCGGCTGGCACGCATCACCAAAGGCATCGAGCGGATGGTGCGCGAGATCGTGGATTAGCGGCGCTACACCGTAGGCTTGGTCACCTCCAGACGCGCGTGTGCGCGATCCCGGGGGCGAGCCAGCATTTCCTGGCGCCGCGTGGACTGCTGGGGCGCGCGAAATGCTTGACCCAGACTGTATGTCCCTTCCACGAACGAGGCGACTCACCCCCGATGTGGGGTCGAGGGTTACCCGGATTGGCCGGGCAGAGCCTCACACAAGGAGGGTGAGTCATGGGTGATCATAGCGAAGCTTTCGTTGGCAT
>CAMDPA010000493.1 GCA_945903565.1 Devosia equisanguinis
GTTCCGCCAGTTCCTCGGCCCGCGTGGCATACCGCCGGCCACGCCTGGTCGAGGGCACCTGTGTCGTATGGTAGTCAGCCAGCAGCCGGCCGGGCGAATGGCAGAGCAGCGCGAGGGCGTAACCATGGGTCAGCGCCTGCTGCCCCGCATCGTCTTCACGCTCCAGGCCGAGACAGGCACCGATCAGGCCCAGGACGGCGGAGCGGGCCGGCCGGTCCCAGCCCGATCGCCGCTCGCCGACCGCGATAGATCCGAACGAGGCCATCGGCGCCACGAGGGCGAAGGTCAGGTAGCGGGGCACGACACGTCCTCCGCGACGAAGGCCAGGATATCGGCAAGGGTGCGTTCTCCCCCGACTTTCATATCGATGGTAGCGTCGGCGGCGGGGCCGTAAGCTTTGTCGATGGCGGCACGGAACTTGGTCAGTTCGTCGATCGACGACGCCATCAGGTCGTTGCCGGTAACCGGCCGCGCGAAAGCTCCCGCTAGGGTCCGAGGCTGCTGCCCTCCCCTCTCCGCCAGCACATACCCCGCTCGGCCGTGCGCGGCGAAACTGTTCTGCTTGCCGCGCGGAGCCGCGGTCGCCGCCGCTTCGACCAGGGCGGTTAGTGCCGTAGTTGCCAGGGGCGCGTCGCCGCCGAGGTTGCGGATCAGCAGAGATTGATCGATGCAGAGGTAAAGGTAAAACACACCGGACCCGAACGCGGCTTCTCCCAGGAAGCCGGCGCCGGCGTCCTCGGCGGGAGTCTTCAGGTCATCGACGGCGGTATAGTAGTCGTCCTCCACCGTTACCTTGTGGGTGGTAATTGCATGTGCGACCTGCGCGGCGGCGTCGCGGTTGTAGCTTGGATTGTCCGCCAGCATGCGGCCGAACAGGGCAATATCCGCGGCGGTATCAGCGCGGCGCAGCAGGTCGGCGGGCTTGGGATCGATCTTGCCACCGGCCAACGCCTGATCCGCCATTGTCAGGGCGGCCTGTCGTTCCTCGGGGGAGATGAAAGCAAGCTGTTCGGTCCGCGCCGGGTTGGGGTCCTTGATGTCCTTCACCTTGCCGAACACGGTCGCGATCGCCCTTGCCGTGTCAATGGCCACGGCGTTCGGCATCTGGGCGGCGCGCAGATGGGCCAGCACCACCTCCCCCAGGCGTTGCGTACGCTGCCCCATATGGCCAACAAGTGCGGTCGAGAAGACGGGGGATTCCCGCCACGCGCGCTTCAGGGCCTGGGAAGACAGGCGCAGCCGGGTCGCACCGCCGACAACGGCGGTCTTGGGGCGCCCGGTGTCGTCGCGGTTCATATTGGCGGGTGGAAAGAAGGTTAGAAGGTGCAGTTGCAGGAAGCGGCTCATGGCGTGGTTTCCTCGGTCTGGGAGGCGGTTTGGCTTGGGGTTGGCTGGCCAGCGTTCCAATAGTCGTAGACCCAGCGGCGCTTGCGCTCGTCGGTCCAGGCAAGCAGGGCCTCGGAGATATCCGGCACGTTCAACTTGTTGCCCGCGATGGCGGCCAGGCGACGGAACGCAATCAGCCTTTCATCCTCGGTGTCGGCTTCCATCAGACGGCGGAAGCGCAGCGGCTTGACCAGCGCGGTTTCCGCTTTGTCGGTGTTCTCCGGGCCAATTCGCCGCGCGATGAAACGATTCGCCGGATCGTCTTCCCGGATATGCGCCAGGACGGCGGCAGCCAGCGCGGCGGCGGCCAGGTCGTTCGACCCCCGACCGCCACCCCGGCGGAACAGATCGAAGGTGGCCGGCTCCTGCATCGCCTCGGTCACCGTGGCGCAGCGGCGGAGTTTGGCCAGCGCGGCTCGGTCGCCGGACCGGCCATGGGCCGGATCGGGTTGCAGATCGCGCCACCAGGCGATGGCGCCACTGATAGAGAGGCTCATGCGGCTTTCCTTTTTCGCTTGGGTTCCTTGGTTTCGACGGCGGGCAGCCCCAGCGCGACGAACACCGCCTGTCCGGCCGGCGTGTAACCGCCGAGCGCCATGCCCAGAAAACGACGGGCCTTGCCGATGCGCGGCGCCGCGGAGCCACCCGAATCGGCGGATAGCGGCGCGGCTTCGTCGAACAGTGCCAGCGCGATCCGGCGCAGTTGGTTCATCCAGTCCTTGCGCGCAATGCCCAGGTCGTCAGCCGGTCGATCGGCCGCGATGTTGAGAGCCGCGAAAAACCGTGCCTCCGTTTCCTCCCACACGCGTTCGCGCAGCGCGTTGAGCAGCCCGGCATCGAGTTTGACCGTCGCACCCGCGCTGAACAACGCGTTACGGACGGCCGAACGGAGGAGGCTGGCAATCTGTTCCGCCGAGTCGATGAGGGCGTAGGCAAGGTCGTCGAGCCGACGTTGGGACTCCGCATCTGGCGCGGTAGGAAGCGGCATTTCGCTTTCCACGAAGCCACGCGCTTTCATGTTGTCCATGTCGTAGCCCGCCGCGATCAGGCGTGCCTCGCGGATTCCCACGTCCGCTCCACGTCCGGTCGGACCCGACCAAGTCGACACCGCCGAGGCGGGAGTCCGCAGCCCATCCTTGCTGCCAAGGACAAGGCCGAGCCAGTGACGGTAGCCGATGCCACCGGGCTGGGGGTGGACGGGGAGGAACTCGGTGGCTGGTTTTTGCTGATAGTGCGGAGTAAGTGGATGCACCTTGCCCCAGGCCGCGTAGTTCGCCCCGCGCGGTCGTTGCCTCCAGGTGGCGACACGCACGGTATCCGGATCTCCCGTCAGGTCGCACGGCAGCGGCGTTTCCGATGAGGTGAAATCCAACCTGATCCGACGCGGCATGCCCCACCAGCATTGCAAGCGATGCGAATTTTCCTCTGGTGTGACAATCTTCGACCCCTCGGAGATGATGGTGGAGGCCAGCCATGGGAACACCAGGGGCAGTTTTTCCGGTTCCGGCGATTCGCCACCGGTCGGGACGTTAGCCCAAATTGTTTGCCATAGCGTTGGCGTGGCACCGGGCGAGATCATGGTTACCAGCGGCCCACCGCCGCGCAGGCCCGTGCGGTTGCCGGCCCCACCGGCCGGCGCCCAGGACTGGAACGTATACAGCGCGATCGCCGCCGCCGCGCGGCTCAGGCTCGCGACCCGGCCGCGATGGATCAGCAGGTCAGTGTTCTTGCCGTTCGTTGCCTCCCCCGGCGCCTCGATCAGCAACCGCTCGATCGGTTCGGCCCCGGATTGGAGATCTTCCAGGTCTTGCAAGAAACGGGGGCCGTCGCCGTCGAGGGCGAAGGCGTGCGCGATCGGCGCAAAGGCCTGGTCCAGTATTTCCGGGGTAGGTGGCTCGTGCCACCAGTCCAGCCAATTCCGGTTCTCCCACGGTGGGGCCGCCGTCGTCAGCAGGCCGATCAGCAGTTCCATCGTGGCGATGCGGAAGTCCGGACGCGGCCAGTCGATGGCGATGACCGGATCGGCCTGATAATTTTCCGTGATTTGAGCAGGTCGGATCAGGGACCGACCAGTATGGCGCCGAATGACTGGCAGCCATGGATCAGACAATAGATTAAGCACGAGGAGCCTCGCGACTTCGCGGCGATCTCACCGCGTGTTGAGTATGCCCGCCAAGAAGAGTATAAGCTACTTCACTGGCGAGCGACGGTTCAGAGGCTAGGCCCCTGACACCGAGGCTCTCCGACATGGTGCCAGCATGTGCGTTCCCTTTCATTCTTGACCCGGATGATCCTGGCGGCGGTGAGTTCCAGCTCCCCGCCGCCCACATATATGGGCGTGCCGGTGGCATCGGGTCAAATCGCATTCATTAAGCTGACTTAGTTCTTTTCCCCGTAATAGGCTCAATCATCCCCTCATTTTTTCTCGTGTGATTCCAATAGGATGGGGTCGGACACCAAGCAGTCATTACCCCGACAGCGGATAACCG
>CAMDPA010000494.1 GCA_945903565.1 Devosia equisanguinis
TCAGGCCTGCGACCGCGATGTTGTCCTTGACCGCGAGGCGGAGGCCGGAGAGCGGGCCCTCTCCGGCCACGGGCGTCGCAACGCGATCGACGAATGCGCCCCACGGGTCGAGTTCGCCGCGTATGGGCGCGGCTGCCATGCGCCGCCCCTACCTATCGTCTCTGGCCTGATCCATCAGCACCTTCGACTGGCCACCGTCGATCTCGATCTGGGTGCCGTTGACGAAGTGGGCGAGCGGCGATGCGAGATAAGCGACGAGGTTGGCCACCTCCACCACCTCGGCGATGCGGCCCAAGGGGATCGACAGCGGCGCGAGCGTATCGGCCTTCGCCTCCGAGATTTTCATGTCGCGCGCCATCGCCTTGACGAGGCCGGCCCACCGCTCGGTGCGCACGGGGCCGGGATTCACCGCGCACATGGAAATTCCGTGCTTGCCGTATTGGCCGGCGAGCGATTTCGTCAGGTTCTGGCCGGCGGCGTTGGCAGCACCCGGCGCGATTTCCCAGTAGCTGTCCTTGACGCCGTCGTTGCCGATCAGGTTCACGACGCGGCCGCCGCCCTGCGCCACCATGATCGGCAACGCGTGCTTGAGGCAGCGCACGTAGCCCATGAACTTGAGTTGCAGCGCCTGCTCCCAGGCTTCCTCGCTCAAGAACTCGATTACGCCGCCCGGGGCCGAGCCTGCATTATTGACGAGGATGTCGATGCGGCCGAGGGCTGCGTGTGACTTCTTGATGAAGTTCTCCGCGTCCGCTGCCTTCGTGAGGTCGGCGGGAATGGCGTGAATCGCGCGATTGGTGGCGCGGGCGATTTCGGCGGCAGTGGCTTCGAGCGGTTCCTTGCGGCGGGCGCAGATGGCGACGTCGCAGCCCTGCTCTGCCAGCACCTTGGCGATGCCCTTGCCGATGCCTTCGCTGCCGCCGGTGACGACCGCCTTCTTGCCGTCGAGCTTGAGATCGAGTGCCATGGTGGTTCTCCTTGTCTGACTTTCGTTCGTTTCAAGATTTCTGGACGAATAGATCCCGCCATTCCTCTCGAAGCGCCTTCTTGTCGACCTTGCCCATCTGGTTGCGAGGGATCGCAGGGATGGAGAAGATGCGCTTGGGCACCTTGTAGGCGGCGAGGCACTCGCGGGCGGCAGTGATCAGTATGTTTTCATCGTAGTCCACGGTGACGTTGGGCTCGAACACGGCGACGACCGCTTCGCCGAAATCGGGATGTGGCACGCCGAATACGGCCGAGGTTTCGATCGGAGCCATGGTGTCGAGCACGGTCTCGACCTCCTTGGGGTAGACGTTCAATCCGCCCGTAATGATCAGGTCTTTCTCGCGCCCGAGCAAGCGGACACAGCCTTTGGCGTCGATCTCGGCGATGTCGCCGGTGTTGAACCAGCCGTCCGCACTGAACGCTTCGGCGTCGGCGGCAGGGTTGCGCCAGTAGCCGCGGAAGACGTTGTGGCCACGCGTTTCAAGCACGCCGATGCCGGTCGATGCGCGGGCGCCTCCGGCCTGGACCAAGCGTAATTCGATGCCCGGCAGCGGCCAGCCGACCCAGCCAGTGCGATCATTGGTGCCCGCGGGTACGGCGGTGATGATCGCGGCCTCGGTGGAGCCGTAGCGTTCGATCAGCGTGTGGCCGGTCTTGCGAGTGAATTCCGCGGCAAGCTCGATCGGCAACGGCGCGGAGCCCGAGATCAGAACGTGCATGCGGGCCATGGCCTGGGCGATGTCCGGTTCCTGGAGCAGGCGGGCATAGAAGGTCGGAACGCCCATCATGATGGTGGCGTTCGGTAGCGCGGCAATCACCTCGCGTGCTTCAAAGCGTGGGAGGAATATCACCGAGCCGCCCGCCACAAGCATGCTGTTCAGCGCGGTAAGGAGACCGTGGGCGTGGAACACGGGCAGCGCGTGCAGCAGCACGTCGTCGGGGTTTAGGCCCCACACCTCGCCAAGCGCACGCGCGTTGCCGGCGAGGTTGCCATGCGTAATCATCGCGCCTTTCGGGCGGCCCGTTGTGCCCGACGTGTAGAGGATGGCGGCGATGTCATCGCTGGCGACGTCGGCGACCGGCGCGCTGTCGGGGGCGGCCGCGGCAAGGGCGGCAAGCAGGCCGTTGTTGCCTGCGCCGAGCGTGGCGAAGCGCGCATTGGCGTCCTTGGCGACAGACTCCAATCTGTCGAACGCCGAGGGATCGGCAACCAGCACGCGCGGCTCCGCATCAGCGAGAAGACCGGCGATCTCCGCGTTGGTATAGCTTGTATTGAGCGGGTGCAGGATCGCGCCAAGCCGCAGGCAGGCGTGCGCCAGGATCACGACGGCTGGAGACTTCTCGAGCAGGAACGAGACGCGGTCGCCGCGCACGACGCCGAGTTGAACCAGGGCGGATGCCATCCGGCCCGTCGCATGGTCGAGTTGCGCGTAGGTATAGGTTGCGCCGTTGGGCACCACCAGCGCGGCGCGGTCACCCTTTCCGGCATAGAGCGCGTGATGCAGGTTATGCTGCGCCATCCGCGGCTATCTCCCCTTGAACTGCGGTTCACGCTTTTCGAGGAACGCGGCACGTCCTTCTGCATAGTCCTCGCTGGCGTCGGCCTGTTCGTAGAGGCGCATTGCGTCATCAAGGAGTTTCGCATCGCAGAGGGCATGTGCGCGCACCGCGGCCTTGGCGGCAGCGACTGTGATCGGTGCGTTGCTGGCGATGCGTTTGGCACGTGCCAGCGTGCGGGCTTCGATTTCGTCGGGCGGTGCGACCTCCGCGACGGCGCCGAGGGCGGCGGCGCGTTCGGCGGGGAAGCGTTCGGCGGTGAACAGCACCTCGCTGGCGGCGGGCTGGCCGAACACGCGCAGGAAACGGGCGATTCCGCGCGGGTCGTAGCCCAGGCCAAGGCGCGCGGCGGGAACCGCGAAGAAGCTGCCGGTCGACGCCATCCGCATGTCGCAGCTTGCAGCTACGGACGAGCCCGCGCCGACGCAGGGTCCATGGATCAATGCAATCGAGGGGCAGCGCATGGCTTCGATCGCAACACAGGCTTCCTCGACGAGATCGTCGTACGCGCGCGCATTCGAGCTGCCCGAACGGGCTGCGGCAAAGCCGGTGATATCCGCGCCGCCGCTGAAGGCTTGCCGCCCTGCACCGCGGATGATGACGACACGGAAGTCGGGCCGTTCATGGGTCGAGCGGGCGAACGCGATCAGAGCCTGCCACATCGCGACCGAGATGGCGTTACGCCGCTCGGGATTATTGAGCGTCACAGTCGCAATGGGGCCGTCCTGTGCGATCAGGATGTCGCCGGACGGTTGTGGACTGGCAGTGGGCGTGCTCATCGCTGCGGATTGCCTTCAAGTTGTATCCGGCGAGCCGCGATGCGCGAGCCAACGCCCCGCCTCGACCGCGGAGAAGAGATCGACGAGGGCTGCGTTGACGGCGGCGGGTTCCTCGCTGGTGATCGTATGGCTGGCGCGCGGGATCACGCACAACGCCGCCTGCGGCGCCCTGCGTTTCAGGAGCAGGCTGCCGTCGAGGCAGGACTCGTCCTCGTCGCCGACGATGATGAGGAGTGGAAGTTGCAGCCGCTTCAGGCTCTCCTCCAGCTCCCACAAGGTCGGCCGCTCGAGCTGTACGTGCAGCATGGTGAGCGCGCTGCCGATACCGGAGTGCTCGCCCAGCATTTTCGCGAACTCCTCCCAGCCGCGCGGGTCCTTGTGCTTGAAGGCATGGCGCATGGGGAAGTCGGCGTACGTCGCGGCCGCGACGGCGATCCCGTCTTCGCGGAACATGCGGGCGATGTCCTTGACGAGCACTTTGGACGCGTCGCGCTCGGCCGGGTTCGAACCCCAGCCGCAACCAGCGGCGGTGAGCGAGAGGCAGC
>CAMDPA010000495.1 GCA_945903565.1 Devosia equisanguinis
CCGCGCCGCCAAGGCCAAGGGCCTCGATATCGACGCCTTCGCGCCCCGGCTGTCGTTCTTCTTCTGCATCGGCATGAACTTCTTCATGGAAGTGGCCAAGCTCCGCGCCGCGCGCTTCCGGTGGGCCGAGCTGGTCAAGCCGTTCGAGCCCAAGAAGGCCGATTCGCTGTCGCTGCGCACGCATTGCCAGACCTCGGGTGTGTCGCTCACCGAGCAGGATCCCTACAACAACGTGATCCGCACCGCCTACGAGGCGATGGCGGCGGTGCTGGGCGGTACGCAGTCGCTGCACACCAATTCCTTCGACGAGGCGATCGCGCTGCCGACGCCGACGTCCTCGCGCATCGCGCGTAACACCCAGCTCATCCTGCAGCACGAGACCGGCGTCACGAATGTCATCGACCCGCTGGCCGGCAGCTATTACGTCGAATCGCTCACCGCCAGCCTGATCGCCGAGGCGCGCAAGCTGATCGCCGAGGTCGAGGCCCTGGGGGGCATGACCAAGGCGGTCGAAGCCGGCATGCCTAAGATGCGCATCGAGGAGGCCTCGGCGCGCCGTCAGGCCCGCATCGACCGCGGCGAGGAAGTGATCGTGGGCGTGAACAAGTTCCAGCCCAAGGATGGCACCACGGTCGAGGTCATGGATATCGACAACGACGTGGTCCGCGAATCGCAGGTCACGCGTCTCGACAATATCCGCAAGAGCCGTGACGAGGCCAAGTGCGTCGCCGCCCTGAAGGCGCTGGGCGATGCCGCGCGCAACGGCACTGGCAACCTGCTGAGCCTGGCGATCGACGCGACTCGCGCGCGCGCAACAGTGGGCGAGATCTCATCGGCGCTCGAGGGCGTCTATGGCCGCTACCAGGCCACCGTGCGTTCGATCTCCGGCGTCTATGTCGGCGAATGGGAGGGCGACCAGGGTCTCGATCGTATCCGCACCGATATCGCGGCATTCGCCGAGGAAGAAGGCCGCCGGCCGCGTCTGATGGTCGTGAAGATGGGCCAGGACGGTCACGACCGCGGCGCCAAGGTGATCGCCACGGCCTTTGCCGACCTTGGATTTGACGTCGACATCGGCCCGCTGTTCCAGACACCGCAGGAAGCGGCGCGCGCAGCGATCGAGAACGACGTGCACGTCATCGGCGTGTCGAGCCAGGCGGCAGGCCACAAGACGCTCGTGCCGCAGCTGATCGACGAACTGGCCAAGCAGGGCGGTTCCGAAGTGATGGTGATCGTGGGAGGCGTCATCCCGGCCCAGGACTACGACTTCCTGAAGAAGATCGGCGTCGCCGCCATCTACGGCCCCGGTACCAACATTCCCGCCGCTGCCGCCGAGATTCTCGGCATCCTGCGCCAGCGCAGCCAGAAGCGCGCAGCTTAAGACCGCCTCTGGCGGTCAAGGATCAGCCTAACGCCGCGCTCAAGTTCCGGTTCTTCTTGGACCGCCATTCGCCTGGCGAGAGCCCAAAGCGCGCCTTGAATCGGCGATTGAAATAGGACGAGTTGCTGAAGCCGCTTGTGTAAGCGATATCGCCGATCTTCATATGCTGGCTGGCGGCACGCTCCAGCAACTTGCGCGACTTTTGCAGACGCAGTTCCATCACCCTTTCGGTAAAGTTCTCGCCCGACTCGGTCAGCAAGGCTTGAAGATAGCGCGGCGACAAACCGAGCTTCTTGCAAACGTCGCTCACCGAGAATTCCGGATGCAGGAAAGACGCCTTGATCTCCGCCAGCACGCCACGAAACTGCGCGCCACGCGCTTCACCCATGCGAGCAATTGGGGCCATCTCGCGTTCAAAGTCGCACGCCAGCACCACGAGGTCATGGAGTGATGACTCGATGTGCGCCGTCAGCGCCGGTTCGTCCGGAATATCGTCGGCGGCAAGCAACATGCTCACATACCGACCGAGCTGGCGTAGGCTCGGATTGGCTGGATCAAACGCCCGCCCGATCAGATCCACAGCGCCGGGGCAGGATTTTCTTAGTGCCCGCTCTGGAAGCCCGACGAACATCCAGCTGATGGCATTCTCGGCCTCGACGACACCGGGCTCGGCATTCGTGCATAAGACCGCTGAACCGGCTTCAAGCGTGACGTCGCGGCCGGCTTGGGAGTAGAACAAGGGCGTAGATGCGATGTTCATCGCGATCAAGAAATCGTTGTTTTCTGCAGTTTCCATGGCGGTCGCGGTACGTGCGACCCTGGAAAAACTACCCTCGATTCGGCCGAGACGGATCTGAGCCACCTGCGCGGCGGCAAATCTCACGAAGAAGGGATGGTGCTCGGCCCGCTTGATCTCCAGCGTCGTATAGAAACCGGCATAGAACGCGAGCCATGCGTTGAATTTGCCCTGGTCGTCGAGCGAAGCAGGCAAGTCCTCTGAGAAAAACCGTACCTTCTGCATATCGTAGGCGGCAGTCGACGCAGCTGCCGCTCCCTCTCCCAGTCCGGCTACAGGTCAATAACGAATGCGTATCCGGACAAGACAGTAGCACGCCCTTCTCCTAGGTTCGCTAAGCGACGTGTTGCGTCCAACGAGACGAGTGCCGATGGGGGAGAGCGTGCAAGGAGTCTGCCGAGCAGCGGGCATTGCTGCGGCCTTGATCCTTTCAATTCCTTCGGCGGCGCGGGCGCAATCCGCAGCAAATGCTTGGACGACGATCCTCGATACCAGCGTCCGCTACTACGGTTGGAACAACACGCTCGGTGGCAGTGGGACACAGGTCTATGCGCCGATCGCGGTGCAAATCCAGGGTCGTCCCGATCCTGACTGGAAGTTGAGCTTCCTTCTGCGCGGTGGTGCGCTGTGGTCGAGCCAGGCGACGTCGACGGCCTCCAGCTCGGTATGGACGCCGACCGACACGAACTTCACACCGACCGCAACCTATCTCGGCTGGAACGGCTTCACGCCGTTCACATCGGTTAGCTTCAATATTCCGACGGCGAACAAAGCTTCGACCCCGAATACGACGCAATCGAACAGCAAGACCGATCCTGACATTGTGGCGACGCCGGCGTTCGGTGAGGGGTTCAATGTCGGACCGACCATCGGCGCCAACATCAACATCAACGACTCGTTCGTGCTCGGCGTCGGTGCTGGCTACACCTATCGCGGCCCGTTCTATCAGGCCACCGTCTCCACCCTGAGCAGTTTCGATCCCGGCGATGTCTACACTTTGAATGCGACGCTCGGCTATCGCGGCGATCAGCTCAGCGTACAGGCCGCAATCGCCTATTCCCTCGAGACGACGACGTTTCAGAACGGCGCGGCGCTCTACCAAGCCGGCAATCGAGTCATCGTGGGCTTGAAGGCGGCCTACACCTGGAACGACAACTGGGGAACGAGGTTCAGCGCCGACTACTCGCATTTTGACAACAACAACGTCGCTGCTGCCGGCATGCCCGATCTGGTGCGTGAAGCTTTCAACTCCAACAGCGACGTAACCAGGTTGTCGTTGGACGTACCCTACACTTGGGACAACTATACAATCGGTCCGATGGTCGGATTCCTCTTCCGCAACCGAAATGGCTACGACCCAACGACATTCCAGTTCGTCCCGGCCAAGACCAACTGGACCGCAGGCGTCGGCGGCAGCATCGCCATCAACAAGCAATTCACGCTGAACCTGTCGGTGCAACGCATCTGGGCCAACCTGGGCGGCAACCCGAACCAAGTGGATGCAATGAATGCCGTCATCCCGAACAGCGCCATGCCGGAGTCCTCCACCAATGCATGGGTGGGCTCGCTCGGCAGCAGCGTAAGATTCTAACGGAGAGGATCATGCGAGGTATTGTCCTGATTGCTGCTCTGCTTGCCGTCGCCACCACGGCGCCCGCGCGCGCGCA
>CAMDPA010000496.1 GCA_945903565.1 Devosia equisanguinis
GGCAAGCCAGCGCGCGTCACCCGCGCCCGGCCAGCAGCGCCTGGGTCGCGTGTAGCGCGCGGCGCGCGCGCTCGGTCGCGCTGAGATGAGCGTGGCGGGCGCTGGGGGCCTCGATGCTGATGCCGACGTCGTCAGGCAGAACATCGAGCAGCCGGACGAGCCACAAGGAACCCTCACCGGGGAGCAGGCGTGCGGTACGCGATTCAGCGCGCAGCTCGTCGATGGAGCGGTCGCCGGCAGGCGGGGGCGGGGCATCGCACAAATGCACCAGTGGCAGCAGCGCGGGATCGACACCCACAAGATCCTCCGGACTGCCGCCCGACCGCGACAAGTGAAGCGCGTCGATGACGAGCGCGGCGTTGGGCCGTGCCGCGCGGGCGACGATGTCGAGTGCGGTGTCAAGGTTGCGGCAGGCGCTGTAGGGATTGAACTCGACCAGCGCGGTCAGCCCGTTCTCGCCGGTGATGTCGCACAGGCGCTGGAACGTCGCGATGCGGCGCTTTTCGTCGGCATCCTCGACGGGGCACACGACGTAGCGCGCGCCGATGCGGTCGCTGAAGGCGGCGACGGCCTCGATCAGCGGCCAATCCATCGCGGGTTTGACCGGGAAGACGCCGATCTCGAGCACGGCGAGGCCGGTCTCCTCGAGCAGGCGCTCGATTTCGGCTTCAGCGCCGGGCTGTCCGACGACGTGCGTGTCGGTCGCCAACAGCGGCATCAGGCGCAGGCCGACGGAACGAAAACCAGCGGCGGCTGACGCTTCGATCTGTCCGGCGGGGCCGGCGTCGAGGATCGTCAACGCAGCGAGGGATAGCGGGGGGAGGAACATGGGTGAGCTCCGTTGCACTCAAGTGCGATCAGGGTTCCATGTTCTACCGCGCCACACGGCATAGGCCAGCATGGCGCCGAACACGACGAAGCCGGCTGCCACGCACGCGAACAGCCACGTCAGAGGAAGGCCCAGCGCGAGCACGACGATCGCGCCGCCGCCGCCAGCCACGAGCAAGCGCGCGCAACCCGCGGTGAACGGCGCGACCATGTTACCGGTACCTTGCGTTGCGAAGTAAAGCGCCTGCCCCAGACCGAAGAACGCGAACAACGGGCCGGCAATCGCGAGATAGCGGCGAGCGACGCTTGCTGCTTCCGCATCGGCTGTGAACAGGCCGATCCACACGTCGGGCGCGATGGCGACCGTCAATCCAATGATGCCGGTAATGACGAACACGGCGAGCCCGCCGGTCCAGCCGATCCGCCGGACGCGCGCGTGGGCCTTCGCGCCGCGGTTGGCGCCGACCATCGCGGTCATCGCGCCGCCGACGCTGAACGTGATCGGTATCAGCAGCAGTTCGAGCCGGCTGCCGAGACCATAGCCCGCCAGCGCCGCCGTGCCGTAAAGGCCGACGAGGCCGGTGACGATGACGATGGTCGCAATCGTCAGCAGCGCGTTGCCGCACGCGACGAAACCGACCTTCAAGATATCCAGGAAAACAGCGGCTTGGAGCTTCACGTCGAACAGCCGCAGCCGCACGCCGCCGCGTCCCGCGGCGAGATAGGCGAGCATCGCCAACGCGGCGATCAGGAAGCTGATGATCGCCGCCCATGCGGGACCCGCGACGCCAAGCTTGGGCAGGCCCCACCACCCCAGCGTCAACGCGCCCGACAGCGCGACGTTCAAGATCGCGGTGAGCGTGAACACCGTGCCGGGCACGGACATGTTGCCGGTGCCGCGCAACAGCGAGGCGAGCGTGTTGGCCGCCCACACCACGATCGCGCCGCCGAACATGATGCGCGCATACGCAACCGCGCCGTCGAGCGCGGCCTCCCGTCCACCGAGCAGCGCGAACAAGGGGCGTGCAAACAGCGCGAACAGAATCGTGAATAGGGCGGCCATGCCAGCCGCGATGATCAGCGCGTGAAGCGCGATGCCTTCCGCGCGCTCGCGGTCGCCGGCGCCCAACGCGCGCGCCATCGCCGACGACACGCCGCCGCCCATCGCACCCGCCGACATCATCGTCATCAGCGATTGCACGGGGAAAACCAGCGCCAGCGCCGCGAGCGGCGCGACACCGAGAAATCCGACGTACCAAGCGTCAGCGACCGCCACCGCCATCTGCGCGGCGGACACGACGACGTTGGGGGCGGCAAGGCGTGCGAGCGTCGGCCCGATGGGGTCATCCAACAGCCGACGGG
Organism: Devosia equisanguinis; assembly: GCA_945903565.1. Classification (GTDB taxonomy): domain Bacteria; phylum Pseudomonadota; class Alphaproteobacteria; order Rhizobiales; family Hyphomicrobiaceae; genus CAMDPA01. The sequence continues at coordinate 2,191 of CAMDPA010000496.1, forward strand.
TGCGGGCGGGCTGTGCTGCGCCTGGGGCAGCGGTTTTGGTCTCGCTCGCCATGCTGATCCGCCGAGTCTGGTTGCCGGCTCGACGCATGGCACGGCAGACTGCCGCCCGGCAAGGCAGATCGGCCAACCTTGAATAATCGCGCCAACTGTCGTATACTCTGCGACATGTGTCACAAACAAGATCAAGGGTGAGCGACGATGGCCAAAGCGCAGGTGAGGGATACCGCGGAAGGGGCCGTCGCGTTGCGGAAGGTTGCGGCCCTGCTCGGCGGCACGCGGGTTCTGAAGCACGAGGTCAGCGGCCAGCTCGACGCCCACGAAATGATCGTCCGGGGACTCCCGGCGCGCGCGCTGAGCCATCTCATCGGCGAGCTTATCGTCATGGAGCCGACGACCTCGCTCGAAAACGCGATCGGCATCAGCCTGCGGACTTTTCAGCGCCGAAGAGCCATGCCGTCGAAACCGCTCAGTACGGAACAAAGTAGCCGCACGTGGAAGTTCGCCGAAATTCTATCCAAAGCGACAACCATTTTCGGCTCGCAGGAGGAGGCTGAGCAGTGGCTGGAACGGCCGGCGATCGGGTTGAATCAGCGGCGGCCAATCGACTTGCTCGCCAGCTCCGCGGGGCTTGAATTGGTCGAGGACCATCTCGTGCGGCTCGAGTACGGCGTCTATTCATGACGCCGCTGCCGGGGGCTTTGGGCGGCAAAGGGCTCGTCGCGTGGCGGCTCGATCAGGCCACACATGCGGCCACATGGGACAACGGCGAGGGCGCCTATCGAGTCGGCGGGCGATGGAACAGCAAGGGCGTTCGCGCCGTGTACTGTTCGCTTGATCCGGCGACCGCGATCCTCGAAGTGGCGGTACACAAAGGTTTCAAGGCGCTCGATACGGTGGCACATACGCTGACGGAAATCGAAATTCTCGATCCAGCCCGCGTGCACATCGTCGATCCAGCGACGCTTCCCAACCCCAACTGGCTCAGGCCAGGCATCCCGAGCGCGGGCCAGCAGGCGTTCGGCGATGCGATCCTTGCGAAGCACGACTTGGTGGCGATCCCCAGCGCCGTCTCAACGCAGAGTTGGAACCTGCTTTTTGTCGCGACAAAGGCTCATGGAAAATACCGGCTCAAGTCCCAGGCGCGCTTTGCCTTGGACACGCGGTTGCATCCGCCTTCGCGGTAGGGCGGAATGGCCACTCGCCGGCGGTGCTGGAGGGGCGGGCGTACCACGTCGATTTTTGTCGCTACTTTCAGCGGCAGATTATTCATATGGATCGATGAGACGACCACTCAACGCGTCCCAGTCCTGCCGCTGAATGATTTCCGCGCGCAATCGCCCATTCGGGTCACTGCTCAAGTGGATGGATTCTGCCAAGCTCATCTTGCGAGGGAGCTGGAGGTGGCCGAACCTTGCGGATCTTCGAAGTGTCCCTGTAGGAACTTCTGACAAGTCGAGGACTTCGACCTTCCAGCTTGTGTCATCCCCCCAAACGCATCCTGCAACGAATGTGAGGTGGCCCCGCTTGTTCGGACAGATTTTCCGCTGCGATAAGTGGAGGCTCTGCCGGGGTTAGACTGCCGAGCGGATCGGCAGGATGCAGTGTGGTCCGAAGTATGCCCGATCGGGCGTCATGCCGTCGAGGCTCGAGTGC
>CAMDPA010000497.1 GCA_945903565.1 Devosia equisanguinis
CACATCGCCGTTCCAGCCGTATAGCCAATCGTAGCGGGCCATCATCAGGCGGCCGGGCGCCACGCCCAGCGCGACATCACGCGCGAGGCCCGGCAGACCGTGCATATGGAAGATCCGCCCGTTGGCCCGCGAGGCCTCCTGCACGCGCATCACGCGCGCGCACCTCAACGTCTCGAACCGCGCGAAGGCCGCGCCCGGCTCGAGCGGTGAAGCGGCCAGCACCCGCGCCAGCGTCTCCGCGTCCTCGATCGCCATCGCGCCGCCCTGCGCCAGGAACGGCAGGATCGGATGGGCCGCGTCGCCGATCACGCAAACGCGTCCGCGCGACCATGCCGGCAGCGGCGGCGGATCGTACAGCGACCACGCCCGCCACTCGACCGCGAGATCAAGAAACGCCAGCAACTCCGGCGCAAAGCCCTTCAAGCGCGCCAACACCGCAGCCGGCTCGATTGGCCCCCCCCAGCCTTCGCGCGCGGCAGTCTCGTCCACGATCGCAACCACCGCGATCTCGCGATGCCCACGCACGGGATAGTGGACGACATGGGCATCCCGCCCCAGCCACACGCCGGTCGACGGCGCCTTGAACCGTTTGGCGGCGAGCTGCGCCGGTATCATCGTTCGAGCCGCGCGCTTGCCGGCATAGCCGGGCGGGTGGGCCGGAAACAGCACGCGCCGCACCGTCGACCACGGCCCATCCGCGCCGATCAAGGCCGCGCCTTCCTGGTGCGCACCGCTTGTCGCGCGAACCACGACACCGCCATCCGTCTCGTCCCAGGCCGCGAGCTCGAAGCCGGTGATCAAACTTATCGCGGAGGTCTCGTGCACAGCCGCGACCAACGCCGCCTGCAAATCCGCCCGATGCGCCACGCGATAGGGCGCGCCTAACCGGGCCGCCATCGCTTGTCCCAGCGGCAACGTCGTCAGCCGCCGCCCCGACGCACCATCGTGCACCAGTATCGACTCCGGCCGGCCCGCTTCCGGCTCCAGCCGCGCGGCGACGCCGAGCCGCGTCAGAACCTGCATCGCGTTGGGGCCGAGCTGGATGCCGGCGCCGGCCTCCGACAACTCCTCGCGCCGTTCCAGAATATGCGAGGCGATGCCCTGCCGCGCCAAAGCGAGCGCGAGCGTCAGCCCCGCAATCCCCGCCCCGGCGATGAGAATGGGCTTACGCGGCACGGGCACAACTCGCGGCGCGGCTCAAGCGTGCTCCTCGACCATGCAGCCCTCGGGCGCGGTCTCGTGGGCGGCCAGCCGGTCGTCGTTGATGTACAGCGTCGAGCAATACGGACACAACACCTGGGTGTCCTGGCCCATGTCGAGGTAGACATGCGGATGATCGAACGGCGGCCGCGCGCCCATGCACTGCAGTTCCTTGACGCCGATGAAGATCTTCTCGGCGCCGAGGTCATTGGCGAGATGGGGGACGTTGCTGGCGGCCATGGTCGCATCGCTCACGGTTGAACAGGCGCTGGCCGGCAGTGCGGCCGTAACGCGCCTCGCGGATTCGTGGCGGAACCATAGCCGCGCGGGCGCGGGATGGGTAGAGGCGGCAAGTGCGGCGGATGTGGCGGGCACAAATATCCCGTCAAAGCCAGCGGGTATCGCCATCATACGCATTCGTTATTGGCGTGTACCGTGCCCCCGCACTAATACAGCCGCACCGACATTTCCGGACGGAGACGCCACATGCACACCCGTCGCACATTCTTTAACCGCTTGGCGATCGGTTTGGCTTGCTCTCAGATGCTGCTTGGCAGCCTCGCCACCGCCACTGCCGCCCCCAACCAGTTCGCCATCAACGTCGATGCCAACGGTAACGCACTGCTGGGCTACGACACCGTGGCCTACTTCACAGAGGGCAAGGCGATGCCGGGCATCGCGGCCCACAGCTTCACCTGGAAAGGCGCGCGCTGGCTGTTCGCCAACGCCCGTCACCGCGACGTGTTCGCCGCGGATCCGGAGACGTATGCCCCCCGCATCGGCGGGTTCTGCGCGGTCGGCGCGGTGAACGGACGGATGGCCGACGTCGATCCGCAGATGTGGCTCATGATCCGCGGGAAGCTGTACCTGTATCTCAACGCCAACGTCCGCGAGATCGCCTTGCGGGATCTGGAAGCCAGCGCCACCCAGGCGGAGACGAACTGGGAGCGGCTGATGCCCGTTAAATGACCGCGCCTGCCATTGGTAAAATCGGGACAGCTCGATTTTAATGGGGTCCAGGGACAGGCCAGCGCCGTTGCGAGCGCGCATGAGACAAATGGAGGTGTCCCCGTTTTGATGTTCAATATCCCCTTGCACGACCTCAAATCAGATCGCCTGAACTCAGATCACGCCATCCGCCCTCAGCTTCGCAATCTGAGCCGCATCCATCCCCAACTCGCCCTGCAGCACGTCGGCGGAGTGCTCGCCCAACAAGGGCGGCGGCTGGCGCGCGGAGAGCGGCGTGGCCCCGAGCTTCACGGGGAAGCCCAGCGTCTGAAGCATACCGGCGGTGGGATGCGCCATCTCGATGACCATGTTGCGCGCAACCGACTGCGGGTCGGCCAGCGCAGTTTTCACGCCGTTCACCGCGCCACACGGGACGCCGACACCACGCAGCGTCTCAATCCACCACGCCGTCGAATGCTTGGCGACGGCGGCGCACACCAATGCCTCGATCTCGACCCGGTTCTTCACACGATCGGCGTTCTTGGTGAACCGCTGATCTCCAGACCATTCGGGATGGCCGGCCACTTCAGCGAAACGTGCGAACTGCGCATCGTTGCCGACCGCGAGCGCCAGCGCTCCGTCCAACGTCGCGAAGGTTGTGTACGGCACGATGTTGGGATGACCGTTGCCGAAGCGGCGGGCCTCGTTGCCGGTTGCGAGATGATTGGCGGCGACGTTGGCCAGCATCGACAAGCCGGTCTCGAGCAGGGAGACGCCGACCTTCTGACCTTTACCGGTGGTGCCGCGCGCCTGCAGCGCACCAAGAATGCCGATCGTGGCGTATAGACCGGTCGCGATATCGACGATGGCAACGCCGTGCTTGACTGGTGCACCGTCGATGGCGCCGGTGATGTGCATCAGGCCGCTCTCGGCCAGCAATACGAAATCATAGCCGGGCAGGTCGGCCTTAGGGCCGCTGTCGCCATAGCCGGTGATGGAGCAGTGGATCAGACGCGGCGCGTGCTTTTCCATCCACGAGCTATCGAAGCCCCACTTGTCGAGCGTGCCGTTCTTGTAGTTTTCGATCAGCACGTCCGAGCGCGCGATCAGGCGGCCGAGGATCTCACCCGCCTGCGGCTTGCCGAGATCGAGCCGCAAGCTCTTCTTGTTACGATTGACGCCAAGATAGTAAGCGGCCTCGCCACCCACGTGCGGCGGTCCCCAATGGCGCGTGTCGTCCCCCGCCGGCGGCTCGACCTTGATGACGTCAGCCCCCATATCGCCAAGCGTCATCGCGCAGAGCGGCCCAGCGAGCACGCGCGTTAGGTCGAGAACTTTGAGGCCGGAGAGGGCGCAAACGCCGGAGGATACTATCATCGCAGCCCCCTAAGCGGCCTCCTGGCTCACTGGTCCGAGCAAATGCTCGAGTATCTCGATGAACTTCTCAATCTCCGTTCGGCTTACAATCATTTCCAGATCGCCGTGGATGATGGCATTGCGCGCTGTTGCAAGACGCCTGCGCATATCCGCCTCGGTCGGTGTCACGCGGCATACCTATCCCCTTGGCTCAGGTCGTCCTCTGAACTGACCCGTACCATCTACAACGCCTCGTCTCGTCGACCAGCATCCGCATCGTCCGCGGCGGGTGCGTGACGAGCTGCTCGAACACCCGCGCGGCGATCCGGCCGATGCCT
>CAMDPA010000498.1 GCA_945903565.1 Devosia equisanguinis
TGCGCAAGGGCGCGGCCCGCACCGTGAAGGCGCTGATGAAGCTGATCGGCCGCCTCATCAAGACGTTTGCACCCGACGAGTGCGCGAACTACTTTCGCCACGCCGGATACGGGTAGCGACCCAGATCAGGTGGAAAATGCTCTAGCGGGCTGTCGGCGAGGTTCGTCCTCAACGTAACGGGCCCGGAGGCTGGATATGCTTTGGTCATTGTCCGCTCACTTCGTCCGTAGTGCGGGATAGAGTCGTAGCGCCGTACCGCCGAGGATCGCATCCTGGTCGGCGGTGGAAAGCCCGGAGAGCGCTGCCTTCGCTTCGGTAACGAGCTCTTTCAGCGTGCCCGGCGAGTTCGGCCAGTTGGAGCCCCAGGCGATGCGATTGGCGCCGAACTCGGCAACGAGCATGCGCAGGAAGCCATGCACGTCCGCGTTGGCGTCCTTCAGCCGATCGAGTGCGGGCGGTGTGAACTTTAAGTAGACGTTGGGCACGGCGGCGAGGCTCAACAGCGGGGCTGCCGCGGCGTAGGGCGGGCCGCCGCTCACATCGGGGCGGCCGAAGTGGTCGAGGATCACCGGCACGTTCGGGAAACGCTTGGCGAGTGCGATGGTGGCGGGAATGCCGACGGCTGTCGACTGGATGCAGATCGACAGCCCGCGCTCCGACATCAGCTCCCACACCGGATAGGAGCGCGCATCGTCGAGCGTGCTCGCGTCGACCTTTTTCGTGCTGCCGCCGGTGAAGATCCTGAGGCCCGTGATGCCGCGGGAGATCCAGTCCTTGGTGACGGCGACAGCATCCGGCGCCAGCATGTCGATCGAGCCGACGGCCGTGCAGCGGGTGGGAAAGCGTTTCACGGCGTCGGCCACCAACGAATTGTCGAAACCGTAGCAGGTCGATGCGTGCACGATCGCGGTCTTGGCAACGCCCGCCGCGTCCATCGCCGTGATGAGATCCTCGTCGCTCGCGGGCCGTTCTTTTGACCAGTCCGATTGAATGCCGAACAGCGGTGTGGGTGGATACTTGTTCGTATCCGTCGAGATGATGTGCGGGTGAATATCGACGATGGGGCCGGACATTGAGGGTCTCCGTGAACGTATAGGCCGGGCGGACGAAGGAAGCCCGACGCGCGCGGCAGGTGGGTGGGTATCGGGCTTCGCAGAAGGGTCAGCCCGACCTATGCTTTCTCGGGATCGACGAACAGCTCCTCGACGCTCATGCGGCGCGGGATCAGTTGCTGCTTGTAGGCATAGCTTTCGAGCGCCTGGATCGTCGGCATGTTGGCGGCGAGGCCATACGGCAGTGGATCGGGCCCGACGAGCGGCATCAGTTCGAGATATCGCTTGTCAGTGGCGGCGGTGGCCTTGCCGGCGGCGAGATCGGCCAGCCAATCGGCCTTGGCCGTGCTGAACGCCTTGTGCAGCGAGCGCGCCACCCAGGGGTGCGCCTTCAGCACGGCGTCCTTCACTGCGATGGTGCCGTGGAACGGATAGATGCCGGTGCGCTTGTACCAGTCCGCCTCGAGTTCCTTCACGTTCGGCAGCAGCTCGGGGTAGCTGGCCGCGGGAATGCTCTTGGCCTCCCAGCCCGCGCCCGGTGCCCCCGAGCGGCCGAGCCCGGCGGGGCCTGAAAATCCCGCGGCGATCTCGCCCTTGGCCATCATTTCGACCAGCGAGGTGCCGGCCGGCGCGTGGATGACGTTGGCCGGCAGCTTCAGTTCCAGTACGTGTTCCTCGTCGTCGACGACCCAGGTGACCTTGGTGTTGTCGAGGCCGTACTCGTCGATGAAGATGCCGCGCGTCCACACGCCCGTGGTCACCGTGTAGGCGCGTACGCCGACCTTCTTGCCTTCGAGGTCCTTCGGCACCTTGATGCCGCTGTCGGGACGCACGACGAAGCCGCCGTGGTGGAAATAGCGCGAGACGATGATCGGTAGCGCGGTGAAGGGCTTTCCATAGGCGCGCGCGACGATGTAGGTCGTCGGCGCCAGTTCGCACACGTCGAATTCGAGGTCGCGCACCATGCGCCGGTAGGCGGCGATCTGCGGCACGACGTTGGCGAAGTGTGGCGTCACGCCCTCGATCGGGATGCGGCCCTCGATGATCGCGCGTGTGTGCGGGTAGTCCGCGATGGCGATCGTCAAGGGAACGGGTGTCGCCATGGCGTTTGGCTCCTCCAAGGATGCTCGGTGTGCAGCGCACCCGGCACGAATTTCGATTGGTCTGTCTTGATTGTCCGACTGGGGCTCTACCGCAAATCCGGGATAGCGCCACGCTCAATCTGCCCTAAGAGGGATCATAACTCAAACGTGCACGCGCGGCGGCGGTGTTCGTGCGCGCCCGGTGCGCGGGCTCAGTGAGGTCATGCAAGACGAGTCGGCGCGGTAGGGTGCCGAACAGGCGGTCGTTGACTGGCTACGCTCTATTCGTGAGCTGTGCCCGGAAGTAGGCCATGGTGCCGCGGGAAAGAACGGTATCGGCGCCGGTCATGTCGTCGGCCTCGTGCTCGGGGCCTTCCCGCAGTCTGTCATACAAGGCACCGAAATCCTGGTAGCAGGCATCGAGCAGAGCCTCGAAGCTGTCGATGACAAAATAGGTCTTCTGGAAATCGTCGATGATGTATTTGGTGCGCATCACGCGTTCCAGATTGAATTCAATTCTATTCGGTGACGGATCCTCCAAGGCGAATACGGATTCGGCGGTCGACGACATGATCCCTGCACCGAAAATGCGCAGGCCTTTAGGGCTTTTCACGAGGCCAAATTCAATCGTGTACCAATAGAGCCGCGCGAGATTGTGCAGCCGATTGCGCGCCATGGCCCGCATGCCGCCTTTGCCGTAGGCCTCCATGAACGCGGCGTAGGCGGGGTTGGCGAGCAGCGGCACGTGACCGAAAATGTCGTGGAAGATGTCGGGTTCCTCGAGATAGTCCATCTCCGCCGCGGAGCGGATGAAGGCGCCTGCAGGAAACCGCCGCTCGGCGAGAAGCTGGAAGAATACGTCGTCGGGTACGAGCCCGGCCACCGGCACCACGCGCCACCCGGTGAGCGAGGCGAGCCGATCGCTGAGGGCCGACATGTCCGGAATCCCCGAGCGCGACAATTCAAGGTGCGACGCGGCTGCGAGAAATTCGTCGCACGCTCGGTCCTGCAATACGTTCCAGGATCGCACGAAGAGTTGGTCCCAGCGATCGTGCTCGTCTTGCGTGTAGGTGCTCCACGCCTGGTCGATGGTGAAGTCGCGATTGCGCGGCGCAGTCGCGTAACGCAATTTCGACGAGATGGGGAGCGCGTCCGACCGCATTGTCGTTACCTCAGAAGATTTATCCGGCAGACAACACACCGCGCTGGATCTGGTCAGCTTCGATCGACTCGAAGAGTGCTTTGAAATTGCCTTCGCCAAAACCGTCGTCGCCTTTTCGTTGGATGAATTCGAAGAAAATCGGTCCGATCACGGTCTTGGAAAAGATCTGCAGGAGAATGCGGGTCGCGCCGCCGTTCACCACGCCTTCGCCGTCGATCAGGATGCCGTGCTTCTTCATGCGCTCGATCGGCTCGGTGTGGCCTTTCACGCGCTGCCGTGAGCGCTCGTAATAGCGGTCATTCGGGCCGGGCATGAATTGCAGCCCGCGTGCAGCGACTGCATCGGCCGCTGCGTAGATGTCGCTGGCGCCGACGGCGAAGAGACGGCTCCACAATTTCGGACGGTGCGATGAGTGGAATCTCTGCCTGACAGCGCGCACGGTTGTGCGTGCGAATCAGGAGCCAGAATGACGAAGCGAACACGCCGGAACCACTCACCGGACTTCAAGGCCAAAGTGGCCCTTGCC
>CAMDPA010000499.1 GCA_945903565.1 Devosia equisanguinis
CGACGGCCCGCACCCTGAGATCTTTCGAGTATCCCTTCGCCATCGCGATCCCCGCCGTTGCTGCCGGTGGAATCCGAATCTGATTTGCGCGTCCGAGGGAATCCCCTGTAACTGTTTTGATTCACATCAAGTGGAAAGCGCTCTAGTGCAGAGAAACCCTGGACTTGCCGAGTCCGTCGTGATCGCAGATGGGTCCATCGACCAGCTGCAACGCGATGTGCAGGAGCAGGCGATCCGCATGATCGCGATGCGTCAACCGATGGCTCATGATCTGCGGCATGCGGTCTCGGTACTGAAGCTCGCGGCGGAGCTCGAGCGCATAGGTGACTTGGCCAAGAACATAGCGCTCCGCGCGATGACGATATCAGGCGCGGAGCAGCCCCGGACCATTCTAGTCGGTCTCGAGCACATGACGGAGCTCGCGGGACGACAACTGAAAGATGTTCTGGATGCCTGGAGTGCTCGCGATGGCAAGAAGGCGCTCGGGGTGTGGCGCGGGGATGCAGGTCTCGATGCGCTCTACAATTCGGTGTTCCGCGATCTCCTCGCCCGGATGATGGAAGATCCACGCGACATCGAGCACAGCACGCATTTGCTGTTCGTGGCCAAGAACCTCGAACGGATCGGGGACCATACGACAAACATCGCAGAGCAGATTCTGTATCTGATTACCGGCGTGACGTCGCCGCGTGATCGGATCAAAGGCGATGACACCAGCACTTTCTCGACACAAGAAACGGCGACCTGAACATGCCAGCAAGAATACTCGTAATCGAGGACGATCCCTCACTAACCGAGCTGCTCGACTACAATCTGGCGGCCGCAGGTTACAGTGTCGCCACGGCGAACAGTGCGGAGGATGGCCAGTTGCTCCTGTCGGAGCAGTCATTCGATCTGCTGGTACTGGATTGGATGTTGCCGGAGATGTCGGGCATCGAGCTTTGCTCGAGCTTGCGACGGGCGGGAAAGCTTCCGACAATGCCAATTCTGATGCTTACCGCGCGAGGCGACGAGACTGACCGTATTCGAGGTCTGACAACCGGAGCCGACGACTATGTCGTCAAGCCATTCTCGGTCCCGGAGCTGCTTGCGCGACTGAAGGCTCTGCTGCGGCGTTCGGCGCCGGAGCGCGTCAATACGATGTTGACGCATGGCAGCGTCATGCTCGACCGGAACGCCCATCGTGTCACGCGCGGCGGAAGAGAGGTCAATCTTGGCCCGACGGAGTACCGCCTGCTCGAAGCACTCATGGAGGCGACCGGCCGCGTTCTTTCCCGCGGGCAGCTTATCGATCGTGTATGGGGCAACACTGCGGAAATCGACGAGCGGACCATCGACGTGCACATCGGTCGATTGCGCAAAGCTCTCATTCGCGGCGATGACTCTGATCCCATCCGCACAGTGCGTGGGGCTGGGTATGTGCTGAGCATGGATGGCGGGTGAACCGCCTCGACCGTTGTTCGCGTGACGGCTTGGCGGATGCTTGACGCCATTCAAAAGAAGCAAAAACAGTGCCGTCAAGTTGTGGCAGTGCACTGTTGCGAATGATGGTGGAGAGGGCTGGTTTCGAACCAGCGTAGGCATAAGCCAACGGATTTACAGTCCGTCCCCTTTAGCCACTCGGGCACCTCTCCATCGTGGCCACCGCCCGTGCCGAGGTCATCGGCAATTCGAACGGCACAAACGCCAAACCCCCACCGGCTGCAGCAGGGAGACGAGGGCTGTTATCGTCGCCTAGCCTGTCTTGTCAACGGGAAAACGGTTTTCGGTGTGTTGGAAGGCTCAGGGCTGCGCATATCGAGGCGGCTGCGCGACGTGTTGCGAGGAGACTCCCATTCGTAAGGGAAATCAGGCATTGTCCACGCCGACCTCGAACCGAGCATCCCATGCCCCTCGCTTACCACACCCTCAACGTCTTCACGCAGCATCGTTTCTCCGGCAATCCGCTGGCGGTCGTCCTCGACGCCGATGCGCTCGAGACCGTGCGGATGCAGGCGATCGCGCGCGAGTTCAATCTGCCGGAGACGGCGTTTATCCTGAAGCCGACCAGCCCAACACACTCGGCTCACGTGCGTATTTTCACGCCGACGGCGGAGGTGCCGTTCGCGGGGCATCCGACGATCGGGGTGGCGACGTTGCTGGCCGATCTGAAAATGGGGAGTATGGGGGGCAACCACGATGCGCTGATCTTGCTTGAGCAGCAGATCGGTATCGTGCGGGTCGGTGTCCGGTTGCGTCAGGGGCAGGCGGCGTTCGCCGAGTTCGATGCGCCGCGCCTGCCGGAAGCGTCCGGTGCATTGGCGCCGGTGGAGCAGATTGGCGCTGCGCTCGGGTTGACGTCGTCCGAGATCGGTTTTGCGAACCATCGTCCGGTGCGCTTTTCGGCGGGTACGACGTTCGCGTTCGTGCCCGTGTCGACGCGCGCCGCGATTGCCCGTGCCGAGGTGCGCCGCCCGGCCTGGGATGCCGCATTCGGCGGGCAGGGCCTCGTCGGCGCCTACCTGTATTGCAAAGAGTGCGTGCACAATACCGGTTCGTTCCATGCGCGTATGTTCGCACCCGATATGGGCATTCCCGAGGACCCTGCCACGGGCTCGGCGGCGGTATCCTTTGCCGGGGTGATTCGCGCTTTCGACGATCTGCCGGATGGCGTGCATCGGCGCGTCATCGAGCAGGGGTATGAGATGGGCCGGCCGAGCGAGGTGTCGCTGGCGCTGGAAGTGACGCAAGGCCGCCTCCACAACGTTCGCATCGGCGGTGCTTCGGTGCGCGTGGCCGAAGGCGTGCTGCTGGATTGAGAGTGCGGATTTCCGCTCCCTCAGCTCCCACTGAACTTCGGTGCGCGCTTGGCGTGGAAGGCTTCGACGCCCTCCTTGAAATCGTTGGACTGGCGTAGGCGGCTGTAGTTGTAGCCTTCGAGCTCGATGGCGATCGATAGCGAGGCGTCCTCGGTTTCGTTGAGTAGTTTCTTGGCGGTGCGCTGGGCGAGCGGCGAGAACGTGCGCAGTTCCGCGACCATCGCGTCGGTCGCTTTCTCGAGGTCGGCGTCGGGTACGATCTCGGTGGCAATGCCCCAGTCGTAGGCCTGCTTGGCGGTGATGCGGCGCGAGCGCATCACGACGTCCTTCGTGCGGGTGATGCCGATCATTTTCTGCAACCGGGCCGAGCCGCCCGAGCCCGGGATCTGGCCGAGTTTCTGCTCGGGTAGCGCATAGAGCGTCGTATCCGAGGCGATGCGGAAGTCGCAGGCGAGCGAGATTTCGAAGCCGACGCCGAATGCGTAGCCGCGGTTGGCGACGATCACCGGCTTCTCGCAGCGTGCGGGTGCGGCGATGTTCCAGGCGAGCTTGGAGACGTGCTCGGGCGAGGCTTCCATGAAACCCTTGATGTTGCCGCCGCTCGAGAAATGCTGGCCGATCGCGCGCAGCACGATCACGCGGACGCGCACGTCGGCGTCGAGCGCTTCGAACACCAGGCGCAATTGGTCGCGCTCGCCCATTTCGATCACGTTGAGCGGGGGGCGGTCGAGGATGATGTCGGCGCGTTCGTTGGCGGGATCGATTTCGACGCGGAAGCCGTCGAGCTTGGCGAGGCGCGGATCGGGGAAGGTCATCGTCTCGGGCATGGGAGTATCCTGTCTGCAGAAGCTGGGGGCGGGATCGTCGCTGGATTGGACTATCGAGCTAGCATTGCCGGGGGCAACGGCCAAGCCGGTGCTGCTGCCCCACCCATCTGCGCGTACGAAAGAACCTACGTCTCCACAACCGTCAGGTCGTTTCGCGCCGAGGGCGCGACTGGGACCAGGG
>CAMDPA010000500.1 GCA_945903565.1 Devosia equisanguinis
GGCCTGTCGCCGTCCGGCTGACGCGCAGGGGCTGTTGCCCCGACAAGCCGCCGAACGAGGCAGATCAACCCCTGACGCGTTGCACGACGATTTCACCTGCGCCGATCCGGTCACGCCGGACGGAACGATGCCGCGCGCCAACGGCCACTGTGGTCAACGCCATCGCCCTGGTGCATGATCCGGGCTAGTGACATCGCACCGCAACGTCGTGGGCCTCTGTTCGAGTTGACGACATTCCTGGAGGGGCGAACGTCGGCCTGGGGCGTTTTCGAGGACCGCTTCGGCAAGGTGCGGCGGCGGTTCACGGTAGACATGATCGGCCGCTGGCGGGACGGGATCTTCTATCTCGATGAGACGTTCGCTTACGACGACGGCACGCACGAGACGCGGATATGGCGCGTTGCCCCGGATGCCAAGGGCCAATTCACGGCAACATGCGCCGATTGCGTGGGCACGGCCTACGGCTCTTGCGACGCCGACACGATCCGCATGTCGTATCGGTTCCGATTGAAGCTCGACACGAGATCGATCGATGTGCACTTCGATGATCGCATCTACCGCGTCGGAGACGGGATAGCCGTCAACCGCGCGACGATGAGCAAGTGGGGCGTGAAGCTCGGCGAGGTCTCGCTGTTCTTCCGGCGCGACGACGTGGCCACAGCCGCGAAGGATCAGCTCGCTGTCGCTTGATTCTTGGTTCCGGTCACAACAGAACAGCGTGCATTCAACGCGAGCCGATACGTCCAGCGAGTACCTGATCACGGAATTGAGTGAAGCACGTCGCGGCGAAGCGCGCATTCTGCACGTCGCGCCGAAGCGTGTTCCCACTATGCGACGCTACATCCCCGTCCACGGCTGCATCAGCTTGCCGACGAGGCTCTTGAAGCGCGCTGGCCGCTCGCTGGCGATCAGGCAGATGCACCCCGTCACCTTGTCCGCGACCGGCGTGTGCTCGACCGTCTCGTCCACGTCCTGCATGTCGCCGCGGCGGTAGCTTCCTGTCTCGTCATTGTAGGCGCCATCGAGCACCAGCGTCAGCTCGCTGCCTCCATGGCCATGATCGGGCATCACCCGGCCGGGGCCGATCTTGAGCAGGCGCAGATCACCCCCGACGCCGGGAGACAGGGGCAGACGGTGATGCCAGATTCCGGGCCCGAGCCGCTTCCAGCGGATGGTCTCGAACGAAAGCTGGAACGCAGCAGCGATCGGCGCCGGAAGCTTGTTGCCTGCATCAATTAGCGACCTGGCGACTTCGCAGGACGATACATCTGCCGGGCGACAAGGAACCTGCATGGCCGCGCCAATGGGAACCAGCTCGGCTTTCGACAGCAGTGCGGCGCACAACAGCTCCATACCGGCCAGTTCGGCGTGGCATTCGCCGCACATGGATATGTGAGCAGCCGTAACCGCAGCCAGCGGCTCAGCGAGGCATCCGGCCGCGTAGTTCATCAGGGTCGCGGGGTCCGGGTGGCGCATGATCGTCGTGCTCATCTCAAGTCCTCGAGTGCCGAGCGCACTTTCTGGTAGGCTAGCCGAATGCGCGACTTGACCGTTCCGAGCGGCAGACTCAATCGCTCCGAGATCTCGCTGTGTGACAATCCGTCGATGAACGCGAGCGTGACGACCTCGAGCTGATCGGGCGGCAACGCGCGCAGAACAGCCTGCACGCGGACCTGACGTTGCCCCTGGCTCGCCGCAACGTCCGGCGGCGTTTCCTCCGAGGGGATCGACGCTGCATGCTCGTCGGTCAGCTCCTGCCACGGGCGCTCGCGCCGCAACCGATCGATCCGCAGATTGCGCGCGATGGTGAAGATCCAGGTGGTCGGGCTGCCTTTATCGGCGGAGTACAGGGCCGCCTTGCGCCACACCGTCAGCAGCGTTTCCTGCGCCAGCTCTTCCGCAAGGGAAGCATCAGCCCCCTGCCGCATCATTAAGCCTTTGATGCGAGGGCCGTAGTCCCCGAACAGCGAGCGGAACGCCTCGTCGCTGCGGTCCGTTGCGATCCGTAACAGCAAATCCGCCATTGTTCCCCGGCCGGTGGCACGCGCCAGCCAAGCTCGCGGCCGGCTCACTTACGTCACCTGCAACATAGTCCCTCTCGGTTCGAGTGCAATCACTACGAAAGGGGAGGCGAACCGGATCACGTTGGGTCGGGTGGGGGGCGATCGGCTATTCCGAGAGTCAGAGTCTCACGCGGCTGTGATCCGCGATGGCTTCTCCACCGTTGACCGGTCATGAGCATCAACCTTTTGATTGCGATGACATCGGCATGCGCGACAGTCGCATCAAGAGCTGGAATCGTACGATGGGTCGCTCGTGAGCATCGCGCGAAAACCGGTCGATGTGCGGGGGACCCGCCCATCCCGTGCTCAATCGCCGTCTCTACTAAATCCGTGTCGGTGGTGTGGGACGGTCGCTGAAGCGGCATGCGGCTGCTTCCCCCTTCCCCCCAACCCGCTTCGCCGACGAGCCATTCGTGGCTCACCAGCCTCTTTGTTCGTGCACTGAACGCGAACCGAATATGTAAACCGTTGAAGCTCTGGTGACCGGTGGTACCAACGGCGCGAGCGCAACGCATTTGTCGAGGGATTCCACACATGCCCGAAATCACACGAGTGCTACTCGCCTTCGCCGCCACGCTGATCACCTTCGTGGTGCTCGATGTCGCTTGGTTGATGCTGGTGGCGATAGGGCAGTTTCAAAGCCAGCTCGGGGCAATTCTGCATCCGCAGCCAAACCTTTTCGCCGCGGTTGCGCTCTACGTCATCTTCGCGTGCGGCCTCATCGTGCTGGCGGTGCAGCCGGCGCTGAAGGCGCGCTCGCTCAGCGTTGCGATTGCAAATGGTGCAGTTCTAGGCCTGACCGCCTATGCCACGTTCGATCTCACGAACCTCGCGATCCTTAAGGGCTGGACGGTCGGCCTCGCGTTGCTCGATATGACCTGGGGAACTGTGCTTTCCGCAACCGCAGCTTCCGCGGGCTATGCTGCGGGCTCGCGTGCAACGCGCGCCATGGCGGACGACATCCCCTCGGGAAATCAGCCCTTCCTGTAGCGCTCGGCCACGAGGTCGAAACCCATGCGGCGGAGCAACTGGTCCTGATCGTTTCTCGCTTTGCGGCGAACGCGGCAGACTAATGCTGCCGGCGCGCGGATGACGCATGCCGCTGCGGCGGCAGGATCACAGAGTCGATGACGTGGATCACGCCGTTCGAGGTGGCGATGTCCGTCTTCGTCACGTTGGCGCCGGATACCTTCACACCGCTCCTCAGATCGACCGCGATGCGGGAGCCCTGCACCGATGTGATTGCGTAGCGCTTGGCGCCGGCTCCTGTAATTCGCGCAGCGTCGTACCGGCCAGCGACCACGTGATACCTCAGGATAGAGGCGAGCTTGCTCTTGTTTTCCGGTTTCAACAACGACGCAAGTGTGCCCTTCGGCAGTTTCGCGAATGCCGCATCGGTCGGTGCGAACACCGTGAAGGGGCCCTTGCTCTTCAGGGTGCCGACGAGACCCGCAGCCTTCACGGCCGCGACCAGCGTGTTGAACGAGCCGGCATTGACCGCCGTGTCGACGATGTCAGCGGCACGGGCTGGCAAGCTCGCGGCGATCACGCTGGCTGAAAGCACGAAGCCGGCGGCAAGAGATTTGTAAGCGATCATGCGAATATCCTCTGGTGAGATTTCTAGCCCGGATCATGCACCAGGGCGATGGCGTTGACCACGGTGGCCGTTGGCGCGCGGCATCGTTCCGTCCGGCGTGACCGGATCGGCGCAGGTGAAATCGTCGTGCAACGCGTCA
>CAMDPA010000501.1 GCA_945903565.1 Devosia equisanguinis
GCGACGGCCCGCACCCTGAGATCTTTCGAGTATCCCTTCGCCATCGCGATCCCCGCCGTTGCTGCCGGTGGAATCCGAATCTGATTTGCGCGTCCGAGGGAATCCCCTGTAACTGTTTTGATTCACATCAAGTGGAAAGCGCTCTAGCCTTCATCTTGCGGTCGCTGCCATCATCGATCGTATCATCGCAGGCAAAGACGGCATACCGCGACTATAGGCTTGGCGGCGCTCCACCACCCTGCTGACGCGGGGGCGTCGCAAGTGCTATCCTGCGCGCCAATGTCGCCGACCCGCGCCCGCCGCCCGAGAGGACCACTCGCCATGACCGACCAGCCCGACACCATCCGTCCCGCCCGCTCGCACGACATCATGGGCTCGGCCCGCGAGTGGATCGCCCGCGACGGCAAGGTCGCGATTGCAACGGTGGTCGACACCTGGGGTTCCGCCCCGGTGCCGATCGGCGGCCAGATGGCGATCGCCGCCGACGGCCAGTTCGAGGGCTCGGTCTCCGGCGGCTGCATCGAGGGCGAAGTGCTGACCGAGGCGGAGGAAATCCTCGGCCACGGCAAGGTCAAGACGCTGGAGTTCGGCGTCGCCGACGAAACCGCGTGGAGCGTCGGCCTGCCATGCGGTGGCCGCGTCAAGGTGTTCGTCGAGCGACTGGAGCGCGATAATGGCGGCCTCGCGCTGATCGAGAAGTCGATCGATGCGCGCCAGGGCCGTAAGGGCCTCGTGCTGCGCACCAAGCTCGCAGACGGCTCCCGCCAGGTGTTCGAGCGCACCGACAAATCGATGCCGCCCGATATCGCCAACCGCTTCTGGACCGGCAAGAGCACGCTCGAGACCGGGCCTGATGGCGACGTGTTCGTACAGGCCGTGGTGCCGCCCGCGCGCATTCTCGCGATCGGCGCAACCCACATCACGCAGCTGCTGGCGCAGCTCGCCAAAGTCACCGGCTATGAGATGATCGTAATCGATCCGCGCACCGCATTCGCCACGCCCGAGCGCTTCCCAGGTGTAAACGTGATCGCGGAGTGGCCGCAGGACGCGATCCCCAAGCTCGGCCTCGATCCCTACACCGCGCTCGCCGTGCTCGCCCACGTCAGCCACATCGACGACGAGGCGCTGAAGGCCGCGTTGCGGTCGGACTGCCTCTACATCGGCGCGCTCGGCTCGTCCCGCAACCACGCCAAGCGGCGCGAGCGGCTGGCCGCGGCCGGCTTTACCGACGCCGAGATGGCCCGCATCAAGTCGCCAATCGGCCTGTCGATCCATGCCCAGTCGCCCGCCGAGATCGCGCTGTCCGTGATGGCCGAGATCGTCGCCGCCGTTCGCGCGCCGAAAGTGGCCAAGGCAGCCGCGGCGGCAGAATAACGATCGCGCTGCCATTGCCCCCTACGGCGTTGGTGGCCATCATTGACTTGATCCCTCACAGCGCGCGACAACGCGCGCCAGACAACGATCCACACCACGAACACAAGGGTATTCGCCATGGCCCCCGCCGATCTGCAGAAGTTCGTCGAAGCCGCCTGGGAGGCGCGCGAGACGATCAACGCCAGCACCAAGGGCGACTATCGCACCGCCGTCGACACGTCCTTGTCGGGCCTCGACAAGGGCACGCTGCGGGTGGCCGAAAAAAAGGGCGGCAGCTGGGTCGTCAACGAGTGGCTTAAAAAGGCCGTGCTGCTGTCGTTCCGCCTCAACGACAACTGGAACCACATTGTCTCCCGCGACACCGGCCATTCGGTGGGCTGGGACAAGGTTCCGCTGAAGTTCGCGGACTGGGGCGAGAAGGATTTCCGCGCCGCCGGCTTCCGCGCGGTGCCGGGCGCTGTCGTTCGCCGTGGCGCGTATGTCGCCTCGGGCGTCGTGCTGATGCCGTCGTTCCTGAACATCGGCGCCTACGTCGACTCGGGCACCATGATCGACACCTGGGCCACTGTCGGCTCGTGCGCTCAGATCGGCAAGAACTGCCATATCTCCGGCGGCGCGGGCATCGGTGGCGTGCTGGAGCCGCTGCAGGCAAGCCCGGTCGTGATCGAGGACAACTGCTTCATCGGCGCGCGCTCCGAAGTCGCCGAAGGCGTGATCGTCGGCGAAGGCAGCGTGCTGTCGATGGGCGTCTATCTCGGCGCCTCGACGCGCATCATCGACCGCGCTTCCGGCCAGGTCCACATCGGCCGCGTGCCGCCGTTCTCGGTGGTCGTGCCGGGCGCGGCACCGGGCGCAAGCGGTGGGGTCGCGCTCTATTGCGCGGTGATCGTCAAAACCGTCGACGCCCAGACCCGCGCGAAGACGGGGATCAACGAGCTGCTGCGGGATTGAGCGATGTGATACGATTGAACTGCGACCGGATTGGACTCACATTCGCCGGCCGCGATTGGGGGCAAGCCACGCGAGGATGATCGAACGATATGATCAAAGCCCTTGAAAAGGCCGTAGAATTGGTTGGGGCATTGTCTCCCGAGAGACAGGAGTATGCCGCCGAGGTACTGCGGCTGATAGCGGAAAGCGGAGACGGCGTTTATCGGTTGAGCGACGATGAGCGCCGGCTTGTGCGTGAAGGCTTGGCCGAACTCGATCGCGGAGAGTACGCCTCCGAAGCTGAAGTGAGCGCCGTATTCGACAAATACCGTCGATGAGAGTTCGTTACGCTCCACGAGCGTTGCGGGATATCGACGAGGTTCTTGCGTATATTTTGGAGAGAAGCCCACAGGGCGCACACAACGTGTCCGTGGCGATCCAGCATACGATCACTGTTTGCGCCACTCATCCACGGGCGGGGACCAAGACAGATGTGCCAGGCTTGTATCGTCGGCCACTGAGCAAATATCGGATCACACTATTCTATAGGATATCGCCGGATGCGTGTGAGATCGAGGTCGTTCGTGTCGTTCGAGGTGCCCGTGTGAAGGATCTCCAGAAGCTTCCAGATGACGCATAAACCGGATCAAGGCTTCGGGCGTGTTCGATCGAGCCTGCACCTGCTGTTCGGGTTTCACGGCCGCATCGGCCCGTTGCCGTTCGCCATTGGACTGGTCGCCGTGGTCGTGGCGTTCGTGCTTGGCATTCAGGGCTCGCTTGCCGCACTGCCTTGGCTGGCCGAAGTCCTGGCCCCGCGCGGCATCAACGCCGGATTCGCGCTGAACGCGATCTGGTCGGTCCTCACGATCTTGTTCGTGTGGTCCCTGCTCGCACTTGGCGCGAAGCGCTTGCGGGATCGAGGTCGCGCGCCATGGTGGGCCGCCGCCGCCGTGTTGCCGCTGCAGGCGCTGGCGCTTCTCAATGATGCGATTTTCCTCGTCAGCCGCGCGATTGCGTTGCCCCGCCCGGTCGAGTGGGCGGTTCTGCTGATCGCCGGCGGGATTGGCCTTTGGGTGCTGTGGGAAGGCCTGTTCAGGCCCGCTCACGACCCGAGAGACAAGCCGTAGCGGCGCGTCACCCCAACACCTTCATGACGGCCTCGTGCAGCCGCGGATCGCCGCTGGCGACGATGCGGCCGCCGCGCGACGCAGGCGCACCGTCCCAGGTCGTGACGACACCGCCGGCACCTTCGATGATCGGGACAAGCGCGGTGATGTCGTAGGGCTTTAGCCCGGCCTCGACGATGACGTCGACGTGACCGGCCGCCAGCAGGCAATAGGTGTAGCAATCGCCGCCGTAGCGGCAGGCGCGAACCTTGGTCTTGATGCGCTCGAAGCCAGTGCGTTCGGCGCCATCGGCGAACAGGTCCGGATGGGTCGTCGTCATCATCGCGTCG
>CAMDPA010000502.1 GCA_945903565.1 Devosia equisanguinis
CTGCGCAAGGGCGCGGCCCGCACCGTGAAGGCGCTGATGAAGCTGATCGGCCGCCTCATCAAGACGTTTGCACCCGACGAGTGCGCGAACTACTTTCGCCACGCCGGATACGGGTAGCGACCCAGATCAGGTGGAAAATGCTCTAGCCGCATAATACCAGCGGGACGTGTCGCCTGCGCCTGACGCTCCCGGACTTTGCCGCGCTTCCCGCTCGACTTGGCGGGAACAACCGCAGGCAGGATCGTGGGTGTGTCCGGCTGGGCTTCGCTGGGCGGTGCCTGATTGAGGGCCCCTGTCGCCTGGGCAGATGGTGTCTCGCCAGGCGCCGGCACCTCGGCAAGAACCATCGCACGATCGGTGCTCGACAGATCGCCCGACGGCAAAACGTGCACCGAAGCGATACTCCCGTCGTTGGAAACCTGACCGGAAACCGCACCTGCGTCGGAGGTCGGCTGCTGCGCTGCCGCGAGAGCGCCGGTCAACGCTGCCCGCTGCTCGGAAGTGGTGACCGTGGCCGTCAGCGTACCAGTCACCATCCCCGTCGGGACAGGACGCTCTCCGCTTGCTTGGCCTCGGCTGACGTCGGACCTTGGCGCAGACGGCGGCACCGTCAGGCGGCTGTTTGCGCTTCGGTCGTCGCCACGTCATCGCCCGGCCTGCGTGTCCGTGAACTCTCACGGCGCCCCATGACGCGGCGCTCGATGAGTTGTTTGGACTTGAGTTCTTCCAGCTCGGCCACCACGTTGCGATTACCCTTCCGTCGCTGGTCCTCCAACGCGAAGATGCGATGGCGATCGATCGCTGCCTGTTCCCACGAATGCGGCTTGCACTTGCAGCTTTCCGAATACTGAGTCCGGAACAGGTTGGCATTGGGCAGCTTGGAATAGCGCTGGCCGTTGAGATCGATCATGTCGTCGGGATCGTCGTTACTCGCCTTGCCGTAGAAGAGCCGAGCGCCCGCGCAGCTGTTCGAGCAGGTCGTCTGGTCCCGTCCGAGACTGCCTTCCGAAGTGCCGAAGCTGATCGGGAAAAAGTAGCCGTCGCACAACCGGACGCATACGGTGCGATAGCCCGATTGAGTCCGTGGCGAAGAGCGCGGCGCGGGCTGGGTTTGCGGCTGTCCCCAAGAACTCGGGGCCGGCGCCACGAACCAACCGGGCTCGGGCTGTGGGCCCTGCAACCGGCTCGGTTTGTTCTTGCTGGTGCTTGGGTTCGATGCCCCGCTGCTGGGCCGACGATTGCGCCAGAATGTATCGGATGAGATACGGTCGCTCCACTCGTCGGCGAGAACGTGGTGGGCGAAGCCGGAATCGCCATCCGCTTGCCGGCGCGCGTCGGCATCGGCCAACTGGGCGTTGCGATCGCCACCGGAGCCAATCGCGTCGACAACGTGCTCGATCCCGAGCGCGGCAAGGCCCAAGACCGCCGCACACGCGACAACAGACGCAATGACGCCACGCCGCCGCAAGGCAGGCCGGGCGCACTCGGCTGTTTCGTTTCCGGAATTAAAGTATTTCATTTCCGCACCACGCTACGCGTACGTCCGAACCATGCAATACACGGGCCTATTCGTACAGCCTAGCCGTGCGGGCTCGTTCCACCAACGTTGGTTAACGCGATATTTAACAGTTGAAGAAGCCGGCGCACAAGGGCAAGCGCCGGCCAGCCAGTTGAACACAACTATTCGACGCATGCGTGTCGGATAAGACTTTAGCGAGAATAACTTACTTTCCCGCGGCGATGACTATCGCGGCGCCAGCCGAATTGCGCCGTCCAGACGCAGCGTTGCCCCATTGAGCATCACATTTTCGCAGATCTGCACCGCGAGTTGCGCATACTCGGATGGATGACCCAGCCGGGGCGGGAACGGCACCGCGGCCTCCAGCGACTTGCGGGCTTCGGGCGTCACCGTATCGAACATGGGCGTCAGGAACAGTCCGGGCAGGATCGAGACAACCCGGATACCATCCCGGGACAAATCGCGCGCCACCGGCAGCGTCATCGACGCGACGCCGCCCTTCGACGCCGCATACGCAACCTGCCCGATCTGTCCGTCTTCCGCGGCAACCGAGGCGGTGCAGATGATGACGCCACGCTCGCCATCCGGCGCCAGGGGATCGAGGCTCATCATGCCGGTCGCACTGGAGGCGATCATGATGAAGGTGCCGATCAGGTTGACCTCGATCACCTTGCGGAAGGCGGCGATGTCGTGCGGCACGATGGCGCCGGTCTCCTTGACGCGGCGCGCGGTGCGTTGCGCCAACGCGATGCCCGCGCAATTGGCGAGGATGCGCTCCTGGCCATGAGCGGCCCGCAACGTGGCGAGCGCTGCTGCGACGCTGGTCTCGCTTGTCACGTCGGCCTTGGCGTAGGTACCGCCGATTTCGGCGGCGACCTTCGGGCCGAGCTGGTCGTTCAAGTCGATCAGACCGACCTTGACACCCTTGGCCGCCAGTGCACGCGCCGTCGCTGCGCCCAGGCCCGAAGCGCCGCCGGTCACGACCGCCGCGATAGTCTTGTCGAGTTGCATGAGGCTCTCCTGCTGGAGGTAATGTGATTGCCGCGAAATTCGCACTCTTGGCGGTGCTTCACCAGCCCCCTTTCGTCGCGCCGCCCGCTGTGCCTTCGCTTGCAACTTGCACGGCAGCGCTTGGGTATGATACCGGCGAGCCAAAGTTCTCACCCATCTCTGTCGACCCAGCTCTCGCCGGTATCACGCGCGAAGGGTTGGCGTGGCGGCTTCGCGCCAAGCAAGAACATACCGGCGCGCTGACCTTGGATCATGAGTCAAACATTCAGCGCGCCGGTATCACAGGGAAGCTGCAAAGTTGCCGGTCGCAGGAGCATCGCCATGTCATTCGAAAGCGGAACGCCGAGCATGGCGCTGCCGCAGCGCGGCTTTTTCGGAGTCGGCGCGGAGCGGATCTCGAAGTCGATGAACCTCGGCAACATCATGCGCTCGGCGCACGCGTTCGGCGCGAGCTTCACGTTCACGATCGGTGCGCAATACAATTCCCTGGAAGCCCTCGCCGACACCTCCAAAGGCCAGTGGAACCTGCCGCATTACAACTGGAGCGGGCTCGACCAACTGGCACTGCCGAACGGCTGCGCCCTGGTCGGCGTCGAGCTGACGCCGGACGCGATCGACCTGCCGCGGTTCCGGCATCCCTATCGCGCCGCCTACGTCCTGGGGCCCGAGAAGGGCTCGCTATCGCCGGAGCTGCTGGCACGCTGCACGCACGTGGTGCGTATCCCCACGCGTTTCTGCGTCAACGTCGCGATCGCCGCGGCAATCGTGATGTACGACCGGGTGCAGTCGACGAGCAGTGCGCCGCGGTTGCCGTAGCGGTTATTGGGGCGTTGCGATTTCGGGCTCCGCCCGAAGCGAGGCCTGCCTCACACTCCGCTGGCGGGACACCCGCCAGACCACCCGTCTTTTTATGCCTGAGAGTTTGCGGAGGGCGTGATGGATCGGCGGGCGCTTGCGGCCGCCTGGGCCTGAAGCCTGAGGGACGGAGCGATCCCGGTTTGGGCCAAGTACTGAGATTGGCCCCGGAGGGGCCTTGGGCTGTAAGCCACGGGTGAAGCGCAGCGAAACCCGTGGGCAAAGTCAGTATTTATTCGTGTCCGCCCCGCAGGGGCGGAGGAATTCCTTCCCCCGTCCGGGGCTCTACCGGATTTGACGGGAGACCCCGGTCTACGGGTTCCGCTGCGCTCCACCCGTAGCTACAATCCACGGCCCCTTT
>CAMDPA010000503.1 GCA_945903565.1 Devosia equisanguinis
AAGGCATCGGCCGGATCGCCGCGCGGGTGTTCGAGCAGCTCGTCACGCACCCGCCGCGGACGATGCGGATGCTGGTCGACGAGACGAGGCGTTGTAGATGGTACGGGTCAGTTCAGAGGACGACCTGAGCCAAGGGGATAGGTATGAACAGATCGCCACGAAAAACGCGAGCATCTATTTCGGTCTCGACTTCTTTGTCATCAACGTCCTGTTCACCGGCTTTCTCTTTATTCCGCTCGAGCGGATGTTCCCCAAAAACCATGAGCAAGGCGTGTTCCGCCGAGAATGGCACGAGGACATATTCTACTTCCTGGTGTCTTCGCTGTTCGTTCAGGTGCTGGCCTTCCTGGCGTTGTCGCCCGGGTCTGCCGTCGGGGCAGCGGCCCCGCTTGAGCCGGTGCAGAGCTACTTCGGCGCGCAACCGTTCCTGATCCAGCTCGCGCTGATCATGCTGTTTACCGATTTCGTCCAGTACTGGCTGCATCGTGCCTTCCATCAAGTGCCGGCGCTGTGGCGTTTCCATGCCGTGCACCATTCGGCCAAATCGATGGATTGGCTGGCCGGCGCCCGTATGCATTTCATCGAGATCATCGTGCTGCGCGCGACGACGGCGATCCCGATGCTCTCGCTGGGGTTCGATCCGAACGCAATTCAGGCCTATATTTTCACCGTCTACGTTTATTCGGGCTTCATCCATTCCAACGTTGGCTGGGATCTTTCGCGCATAGAACGCTTTGTGGTGACGCCGCGCTTCCATCACTGGCATCACGGTTCGGAAAAGGAGGCGATCGACGTCAACTACGCCATCCACTTCCCGCTGCTGGATTGGCTGTTTGGAACCCACTTGCAGGCCGAGAAGCGCTGGCCAGAAAAGTACGGCATCGTCGGCGTCATGCCGCGCGGCTACTGGCAGCAGTTCCTGTATCCCTTCCGCAAGGAAACGGACGCGGAGAAGGCTGCAAAAGCTCAAAAGGCCGGATGATGTTTGGATCTTGAGATCTGAAAACAATCTCAGAGCAGCAAAGCGCGACTCAACGATTTCATTGGTGCCGCGGATTGTTGGGTCGCGTGAAGTGCTTGACCCAACCTACTAGAAGGAAGCGTTACGCCAGCGCCTGGAGCTCTTCCTGCGACAGGCCGCCTGGCACGATGGTGATCGGGATCGGGAAGGTGCCGGCGCGATTGCCGGCGGCAAGCGAGGAGACAAGCGGCCCGGGGCCCTTCGCGTCCACGGCCGCGCCGAGCACGAAAATACCGATGTCCTCGTCCTCGTCGATCAGCTTGACGATCTCCTCGGTCAACTGACCTTCGCGCACGACTTCCTCGGTGACGACGTGCTCGTAGCCGGCCTGGTTCAGCTTGCGACGAAGCAGACGAAAACGCGCCTTGGCCTTGTTCGTTTCTTCCTCGGTATGCAGCTGATTGACGCCAATCCAGGTTTGAAAGTCCTGCGGCTCGATCACGTACAGCATTACGATCGCGCCCGAAGAGTGTGCGATACGGCTGGCGCAAAACGTCAGCGCGGCTTCGACCTCCTGGCTGTCGTCGATGACGACGAGCATTTTTCGGAGGTGGCCTTCCTCGAACGAGCGGCGCTGCTTGCGGTTTGACATGCGTCCATTCTGCCATGACAGGGCCATCGGCGGCAACGCCTCTTGGAACCATTTGGGCGAGTGGCCAACTAGCGCGCGCCATGTCGCTTGATGAAGGCCTTGACCTGTTCGAGGGCCTTGATCGAATTCGGGGCGAAAGGATGTTCGTTGAGGAAGGTGTGGCGTTCGCCTTCGAATATCGCGTTCTCGAAAGAGCCTCCCCGGTCGCGATACGCCTTGGCCAATCTCTCGACTTGTTCGAATGACGTCCACTCGTCCTTGTCGCCCTGGAAGGCAAGGGCCGGCGGCACGTGCACCTTCTCGCCGCGCTCGATGATGAGCGTCGGCGTCGCCTCGATGTGCGCGTCGTCGCTGCCGAAAAATGTATCGTGGCTTTTGACGAGATCCGCCTTGTTCTGCGCCTTCGCCATCTTGTAGCGCTCGTGCGGATAGAGCACGCCCCAACCCGAAATCACAAACGCCACCTTGGCGTCCATCGCCGGGGCTTCGTCGAGCGGTTGAGCGCGATAACGCGGGTCCTCAGGCCTGATCGCGGCGAGCAACGCCTGATGGCCGCCGCTCGATGTGCCGTAAAGACCGACGCGCTCGGGGCTGGAGCCAAATTCGCGAGCGTGCGCCTTCAACCAACGGATGCCGTAGTTGATGTCGGAGAGCGATGCCGGGTAGGGCGCCTCGGGTGCGTTGCGGAAGTCAATTGAAAGCACGACGATCCCGGCGGCGGCAAGGTCCAGCGCGGCGTTCTGGCCATCGGTGCGGTCCTTGTTGTTCCACGCGCCACCGTGGACCTGAACCACGGCAGGAAACGGGCCATTGCCCGCGGGCTGGTATAGCCGCGCCAAGCGCTGCTTGCCGCCGACCTGGCTGTAGACGATGTCCTTGACTAGGAACTCATAGGTCGTCTTGGCGGCGTTTGGTGCGGTGGCTTTATCGGCAGGCATTGCAAGTTCTCCGAACCTTGGCGTGAGTGTGGTGAGCGTCGCGCCTACTACAGATCTGGCATTCTGATCCGCTGCTTAAAAGCTACAATGCATCTCGCTGGAGCGGTCAATTGCTCGCAGATCAGGATACCGTTCCCATCCCGTGGAGTAGCCGGGCAAGAGCGATGACATCGATCTCGCGGTCACGGCGGGCGGCGATCTGAAGCGAGATGGGGATGCCGTGTTCGTGCCATGGCAGCGGCATCGCGAGTGCGGGATGGCCCGAGACGTTGAACGGGCAGGTCTCGGCCAGCAGAGCAAATACGACGGGAACATCTGTGCCGTCGAAGTTGACACGGCGTGCGCCGACCGATGGCGGAGGCAACGGGATGGTGGGCCCCAGGATCAGATCGACATCCCTGAAGGCGCGGTCGATGTCGCTGCGTGCCTGACTTATCCATTCTCGAGCCTCGGCTATCTCGGCCGCCTCGATCGTATCGGCGTAGGTAAGGGAGCGGCGGGCGGTGTCGCCGAAGCGGGCGGCGTCGCTGGGCCAGTGCTCGCGCCAAATCTCACGGGCCTCGGCACATACGATTGTGCCGTGCATTTCAGCCAGGGTGACGCGCTCGGGCAGTTCGATCTCGATCAGCTCGTGCCCTTCGCCGGCGAGCCAGCCAAGGGTGCGCTCGATGGCGTCGCGGATGGCCGGTGCCGCGCCGGCGAGGCGCGTTGGATCGAAGCCGATGCGTTCGGGGCTGCCTTCGAAGGGCTTCTGCTCGCCCAGCATTGCGGGCGCTGCGCGTGCGAGCACGTCGAGTTCGGCGGCCAGGATGCCGATGTGATCGAAGGTATGCGAAAGAGGGGTTACGCCATCGACAGAGATTCGCCCGTACGTGGGCTTGAGACCGTAGAGGCCACAGCATGCAGCAGGCACACGCACGGAACCCGCCGTGTCCGTGCCGAGCCCGATGTCGGCGAGCCCGGCGGCGACGGCTGCCGCGCTGCCACCACTGGAGCCGCCGGCCGTGCGATCCGATGCCAGCGGATTGATAACGCCCGGCGTCATCATGCCGAAGCCTGCGGCGTCGGTTGCGACTGTGCCTGATATCGTCGCGCCTGCCGCGCGCAGGGTGGCGACGCATGCCGCGTCGCTCGTCGCGACACGATCAGCGAACAGAGGTAACCCCGCCGTCCACTTCAGGCC
>CAMDPA010000504.1 GCA_945903565.1 Devosia equisanguinis
ATCGCCGGGCTGCTTGTGGCGAGCCCGTCCAATCCGACCGGCACGATGCTGGAGCCGGAGCGGTTGGCCGCGCTGATCGAGGCGTGCCGGCGCGAGCGGCTGTGGTTCATCTCCGACGAGATCTATCATGGGCTGACCTACGCGCTGCCAGCGGCAACCGCCCTGCAGTTCAGCGACGACGTGATCGTCATCAACAGTTTCTCGAAATACTTTTCCATGACGGGATGGCGGATCGGCTGGATGGTGGTGCCGCCCGGTCTCGTGCGCACGGTCGAACGTCTCGCGCAGAACCTTTATATCTGCGCGCCCGCGATCTCGCAGGCGGCAGCGCTCGCTGCGTTCGACGCCACGCCGGAGCTCGAAGCCAACCGCGAGGTCTATCGCGCCAACCGCGATCTGTTGCTGGCCGAACTGCCCAAGGCTGGGTTCACCGAGATCGTGCCGGCGGACGGCGCGTTCTATCTCTACGCCGATGTTGCCCGCTTCACGGACGACAGTGCCGCGTTCACGCGCGCGATGCTGGAGGAGGCTGGTGTCGCTGCCACGCCCGGCATCGATTTCGACGAAGCGCGCGGACGCCACTTCGTGCGCTTTTCCTACTCGGGTGCGACGGCGGACATGCAGGAGGCCGTGCGGCGCTTGATGCGTTGGCAAAGCCTAAAACGCTGAACCCTGAGCGTTCTGTACACCCTACTTAAGTCGTATCTGCGGTTGCCAATATGCTATAGTGGGCCCCGTGCTGGCCATATAGTTTATGCATGGCCACACCCGCTGCACGAGTGGGCAAAACGAGACACGGATTCAACCGTGCGCGCAGCAACGAATTGATCGCGGTGCCACGTCATCGCGCAATGGAGGAAACCCTATGACTTCAGAATCGAACGTATCGGCGGTCAGCCGCCGCAAGTTCTTGAAGACCGGCGCCGTCGCGGCTGCCGCGACGACGGTTGCGGGCGTCAGCGCACCCGCTATCGTCAAGGCCCAGGCCGTCACCAACATGCGCTGGCAGAGCACGTGGCCGGCCAAGGACATCTTCCACGAATACGCGGTCGACTTCGCCAAGAAGGTCAACGATATGACCGGCGGCGAACTCAAGATCGAAGTGCTGCCCGCGGGCGCGGTGGTTCCGGCGTTCCAGCTTCTTGACGCTGTCACGAAGGGCACCCTCGACGGTGGCCACGGCGTGCTCGTCTATCACTACGGCAAGCAGACCGCGCTGGCGCTGTGGGGCTCGGGCCCCGGCTATGCCATGGACGCCAACATGCTGCTCTCCTGGCACAAGTATGGCGGCGGCAAGGAATTGCTCGCCAAGCTGTACGCCTCGATCGGCGCGAATGTCGTGTCGTTCCCGTATGGGCCGATGCCGACGCAGCCGCTCGGCTGGTTCAAGAACCCGGTCACGAATCTCGACGCCCTCAAGGGCCTCAAGTATCGCACGGTCGGCATCTCGATCGATGTGTTCACGGGCATGGGCATGGCGGTCAACGCGCTGCCGGGCGGTGAAATCGTCTCGGCGATGGATCGCGGCCTGCTTGACGCGGCCGAGTTCAACAACGCCACCTCCGATCGCCTCCTCGGTTTCCCCGACGTCGCCAAGGTGTGCATGCTGCAGAGCTTCCACCAGAACGCCGAGCAGTTCGAGATCATGTTCAACAAGACCAAGTTCGACGCTCTGCCCGTGAAAATGAAGGCGATCATCGAGAATGCGGTCGAGGCCGCGTCCTCCGACATGTCCTGGAAGGCGATCAACCGCTATTCGCAGGACTACATCGAGATGCAGACCAAGGACAAAGTCCGCTTCTTCAAGACGCCGGACGCCATCCTGAAGCGGCAGCTCGAGATCTACGATCAAGTCGCGACCAAGAAGTCGGGCGAAAATCCGCTGTTCAAGGAAATCGTCGAGTCGCAAATCGCGTTTGCGCGGCGCGCGACGCAGTGGGAGCAGGACACCGTCGTCAACCGGCGCATGGCCTACGACCATTACTTCGGCGCCAACGGCGTTCTCAAGAAGACCTGATCGCACGCGCGTTCAAGCGGAGCACCATCCGGGCAATCGCCTGGGTGGTGCTTCTGGCATATAGTGATCGCCTGCGGGTTTTCGTACCGTGGCGTAAGCAATGCTGCGGTCAATTCGTTCTCAACCCGGAACCGATATGAGCGTCCAACGCTTCCTGAATGGCATCGACGCCATCAGCACGTGGGTCGGCAAGGCTGCGGGCTGGCTGATCGTCGGGCTGATGCTGCTGGTGTGTGCCGAGGTCTTCAAGCGCTATATCCTCAACGCGCCCACCGCCTGGATCTTCGACGCGAGCAACATGCTGTATGGCACGTTGTTCATGATGGCCGGCGCCTATACGCTGGCGCAGAATGCCCATGTGCGCGGCGACTTTCTCTACAGCTCCATGCGGCCACGCACCCAGGCGACGCTCGATCTGATCCTGTATGTCGTGTTCTTCATTCCCGGCATTGCAGCGTTGATGTACGCGGGCTATTCCTTCGCCGAACATTCCTGGCGGATCGGTGAGCACTCGAGCGTCACGGCGGATGGTCCGCCGGTCTATCCCTTCAAGACGATCATTCCGATCGCCGGCGCGCTCGTGCTGCTGCAGGGGATCGCCGAGATCGTCCGCTGCATCGTTTGCCTGCAGACCGGGGAATGGCCCGCGCGGCTCAAGGACGTCTCCGAGATCGACGTGGTCGAGGACCAGCTTTCGCAAAGCGAGCATGTCGATGAGGCAGACCGCCGGCAGGCGATCGAGCAGGCCCAACATATCGAGGAAGCGGCGCATCGGCGCGGCATGGGAGACAATACTCCATGAGCGATCCCGCGCTGGGCCTGTTGATGCTGACGCTGATCGTCGTAGTCATCATGTTGGGTTTTCCGACGGCCTTCACGCTGATGGGCCTCGGCATCGTTTTCGGCTTCATCGCGTACTTCAAGTCCGGCCAGGCCTGGACTGACAACCTCGTTTTCGACCTGATGGTGCAGCGCACCTACGGGGCTATGACCAACGACGTGCTGATCTCGATCCCGTTGTTCGTGCTGATGGGATACGTGATGGAGCGCGGCGCGCTGGTCGACAAGATGTTCTATTCGATCCAGCTCGCGTTCCGCAACGTGCCGGCCTCGCTGGCCGTCGCGACGCTGATCGTGTGCACATTCTGGGGTATCGCCAGCGGCCTCGTCGGCGCGGTGGTCGTGCTGATGGGCGTGATCGCGTTCAATCCGATGCTGCGCGCGGGCTACGACGTGAGGCTCGCGGCCGGTGTGATCACTGCCGGTGGCACGCTCGGTATTCTCATTCCGCCGTCCGTGATGATCATCGTGTACGCGGCGGTGGCGGGGCAGTCCGTCGTGAAGCTTTACGCGGCAGCGATGTTCCCGGGCTTTTTCCTCGCGTTTCTCTACGTTGCCTATGTGATCGGCTGGGCGCTGATCAATCCCAAGATCGCGCCGCCGCTGCCGCCTGAGCAATTGAAGGTGCCGGTGCCGGACTGGATCCCGAAGCTGCAGGCGGCTTACGCGAACAACATGCCGGTGGCGCTGGTCAAGGCGCTGTTCTCGCCGGCGCGTGCGGGCGCCATCGACGCGGAGGGCAGCCGTATTGGTCCTGGCTTCCTGGTGAAGCAGATCGCCTACGCGCTGGTCCCGCTCAAGATCATCGGGGCGACGCTGGCGCTCGTCTGGTGGTACGTTGTCATCCACCAGCAATCGAAAGT
>CAMDPA010000505.1 GCA_945903565.1 Devosia equisanguinis
GTTGCGCTTGATCCAAGCGTTGTTGCGCCAGGACGGATGCGGCAGCGGAACGAGCCGCGGCACACCGGGCCGGGGCACCCCCGGCCGCTCGTTGAGTTCCCGCCAACCGTGCACCACGTCCGTCATGCTGGCGCGGCGGCTCTCCGGCAGGTGCCAACGCTGCGCGTAGCTGCCGACCAGCAGCATCAACTCGACGCGCGGTAGCGCCGCCAGCACGCGCGCACGCCAGAGCGGCGCGCATTCCCGCCGCGGCGGCAAGTCGGATCCGTGCGCATCGAGCCCCGGGAAGCAGACCCCATCGGCACTATCGCGACCCGGCTCTCATCGTAGAACTCGTCGGATGTAACGCTCATCCACGCGCGCAACCTGTCGCCGGATGGATCGAGAAAAGGCACGCCGCTGTCATGCACCCGCGTCCCCGGCGCCTGACCGCAGATAACAATGCGCGCCGTTGCGGCCGCGCGTATCACGGGCCTTGGCTGATGTCCCAACGGCGCGCCGATCGGCGCCTCGACACAACGCCGGCAGGCCCGGATTTCGGCCAGCAGCCCAGCGAGCCCCTTGGCCATACCCCTTCATACCTCCAGCACCATACCGTCCTCGGCCACGATCACGCCGGCACGCCGCGCCATGTCTTGGCGCACAAGCATGGCCGCGCTCATGTGGGTGATCATCACCCGCCGCGCGCCGATCCTGGGCAGCTCCGCACTGAGCTTCTCCCAACTCATATGATAGCGGGTCTTACCGTCGTAGGAGTAACATTCACACACGAACAGATCCGCGCCCTGGGCACACGGCACCAGGCTCTCGTGCCACTCGGTATCGCCGGAAAACGCCACCGTCCGGCCGTCGGCCTCGATGCGCAGCGCATGGCTCGGCGAACCCGAGGGATGGCTGACCTCGAACGGCGTCACCGTCAGCCCCCCGACCTCCCGCTGCCGCCCAGCCCCCAGCTCGATGAACCGCATCGCAAACGGCAGCGGTTTATTCAGCGCGCCCGGAAACAGCACCTCGGCAGCCTGCCGGAATCGCTGCTCGATGCCGGCTGGCCCCGCGATCTCGAGCGGCGCCTTGCGCTTGGCCACGTGGACGGCATGCAGCAGCCACCAGACCAGGCCGCTGAAGTGATCCCCGTGCAGGTGCGAAATCAGAATGGTACGGATTGCCCCGGGATCCAGGCCTGCGCGCTGATGGCCGATCAACGCCGTGGCGCCACAGTCGATCAGAAACGCGCCCACGCTTTTCGTTTCAAGATGCAAACAGGTCTGCAGGCGCCCACCCGAGCCGAAAGCATCGCCGCAGCCAATAACGGTCAGTTTCATTCGTCCACCTCACGCCGCGCTTTCGCGGCGCTGCCGTTTCTTGATTCCGTAATGCTAACGCCACCGATAATTCGCGGCTGTTACCGGCGGAACAACCCCACCGCTCAATCTGGGCCCGATCGCCGTAGGTGCATGTTGGCAATTCTAGCAGACACGGGCGCATATGCACGCCAACGCGGAACGGATCTGGAATCTCATAGAAATGCAGATAAAACGTGTAAAATCATTTGGTTAAACGCATATCCAGCTGTAAACCATAAACGAGCTGTTAGTACATGCTGTGATCTTTAAAGAGTTGGGAAGTCAGGCCTGGTCCGATCATCTTTCGGGCCATGGTGCCAAGCTTACGACCAATAGGGCCACGGGCAGGCATGGCAGGGGCATTTACAGGCACGAAGGACCGCTCGTCGACAGCGGAGACCCCAGGTGGCAGAAGCGCCGCCAAGGGCATCGCGCTTGCGCGCCACCGCCTGGTGCATGGCCACCTCGACGAGCCCAACTTCGAGCATGACCTGAACCTGATGTTCGTGCGCAACGAGCTTGCAGCCCAGGGCACGCTGCTCTTGCTCGCCGTGATCTTCTCGCTCGCGTCGATGTTCTGGGCCCACTGGACGCAGGCCATGATCTGGCTGGCGCTGGTGATCGCCGCCAAGGTGCTTCTGCTCGAGCTGTGCAAGAAGTACCAGGCGACCCCCGTGGCCGAGATCGACCTCAAGGTCTGGCGCAAACGCCTTTTGCTGGCTGAGGCCACCAACGGCTCGGTCTGGGCCGGCTTCGCGCTGGTCGGTTCCGGACTGACCACGTCCACGGTCCAGACGGACATGTTCTCGAGCCACGTTTTCGTGTTCGCCTCGCTGATTGTGATCCTCGCGATCCGGATGACGCTTGCCTCGACGCGGATGCCGATCCTGTACGTCGGCACCGTACCGATGACGGTCGCCGTGGTCGGGCGGTTGGTGCTGCAGGGCGATTTCTTCTATCTGGCGCTCGCCTCGATGGCGGTCGGCGTCCACGTCTACTTCGTGTTCCTGGCCAAGGGCCTCAACGCCACCGCAATGCAGCTCCTGCGCTTCCGCGCGCAAAAGGATGATTTGATCGCCGAACTGGAGGAGGCCAAAGCGATCTCCGACGAAGCCCGCCGCAGAGCGGAGGAGGCCAACGTCGCCAAGTCGCGCTTCCTCGCCACCATGAGCCACGAGTTGCGCACGCCGCTCAACGCGATCCTGGGTTTCTCAGAAGTCATGCATGCCGAGATCATGGGGCCGATGGAAAACAAGCTCTACAAGGAATATGCCGGCAACATCCATCAGTCCGGCAGCCACTTGCTGCATCTCATCAACGAGATCCTCGATCTGTCACGCATCGAGGCCGGCCGCTACGACCTGAACGAGGCCCACGTGCGCCTTGTCGACATCGTCGACGACTGCCACCGCTTGTTGAAACTGCGGCTCGAAGGCAAGGCGCTGAAGATCATCGAAGACTTCGACGAGACCCTGGCCCCGCTGTGGGTCGACGAGCGCGCGATGCGGCAGATCTTCCTCAACCTGCTCTCCAACGCCTACAAGTTCACCCCGCGCGGTGGCGAAATCACGCTCAGCATCGGCCGCACCAGCGACGGCGGCCAATACATGAGCGTGCGCGACACCGGCCCCGGCATCCCCAAGGACGAGATCCCCAAGGTCATGCAGGCGTTCGGCCAAGGCTCGCTCGCCCACAAGAATGCCGAGGGCGGCACAGGGCTCGGCCTGCCGATCGTCAAGAACCTCGTTGAACTGCACGGCGGCCGCTTCGAGTTGAAGTCGGAACTGCGCAAGGGCACCCAGGTGACCGCCTATTTCCCGGCAGCGCGCGTGCTCGAGCAGGTGCCGCCGTTGCAACCACTCGGCCAAGAGCGCCACCGCCCCGCCGGTTCTGCGCCTTCGCAGGCGCAGCAGCCCTTGGCCAACAACGCCCCCCTCCAGTCCAGAGCCGCGCCTCGCGCCCTCCGCGCCTCAAGCCCCGCACCGGCCAGGGCATCGGCCATCGCTCGGCCTCGGCGGCGGGCTGATAGGCTACGGCGCCGCCCGGATCAGCTCCAGCATTTGCTTCTTGACGCAACTGTTCTCAACCACGGTCTGAACCGCACGCTGAACCTCTTTGCTCCCGCCATTGGCCTGCAGCAGCTCGTTACGGCACAGATCCGGCCGGCCCAGCATGTACCCGACGATATCGTTGCTGACCCTCGAGATCATCCAGCCTAGAGCATTTTCCACCTGATCTGGGTCGCTACCCGTATCCGGCGTGGCGAAAGTAGTTCGCGCACTCGTCGGGTGCAAACGTCTTGATGAGGCGGCCGATCAGCTTCATCAGCGCCTTCACGGTGCGGGCCGCGCCCTTGCGC
>CAMDPA010000506.1 GCA_945903565.1 Devosia equisanguinis
GGGGACTATGCCACCCAGACGTGTGAAAGCGTTTAAGTTTCATGCTTTGCGCGGAGTAAACTGTTGTACCAGAACACGGCTTTGCTCCTAAGCAGAGCCTTCGTTGGAAGGCCAACGAAGGCTCTGCTTAGATTTTTTGCTTGAGGAGAGTTTTATCGCAAAACCGCGCAGGGCACTTTTGCGAACTCTGCTTAGCGGACTTGCAACGGGGGGGCGGGTCGGGCAACAACCCCACGAAGGTCCCGAGTCGGCAGCGCCGCGGTCGGGGCGGTTGGATTGGCGCTCGCTCCAAGGGAGCCCTTACGATGACCACGACACCACCCGAAGCCAAGCCCCGCCAGCTCTTGCATCTGGTGTTCGGGGGCGAGATCGAGAAGCTCGACGGCACCGAGTTCCGCAACCTCGATCAGCTCGACATCGTCGGCATCTTCCCCAGCTATGCGGAAGCGCACGCGGCCTGGAAAGGTGCTGCCCAACGCACGGTCGACAACGCGCAGATGCGCTATTTCATCGTGCACATGCATCGCCTGCTCGATCCCACGACGATGCAATCCCCCGCTGCTTCCATATCTACTGGCAAATCGTAAGCGGCCCCCGCCGCAACTCCTGGAGTGCGCGTGACGACAGCCGATAAGCCGGTGCCCGCCGCCAAGCCGTCGCGGCGCTTCATCGACGAGAAGACGATCGCCTTGCTGCGGCGGTTTCTGCGCGACTGGGTGGCGCCGCATCGCAATCTGCTGATCTCGACGCTGGTGTTGTCGGCGCTGCTGGCGGCGGTGACGCCGCTCTATCCCTATATCGTGCGGCTGTCGTTCGACACGCTGATGGGGGGGCAGACCGAATGGCTCAACGCGATCCTGGCCGCGATCATCGCCGCGCCGTTGCTGCGCGCGGTGCTGCTCTATCTGCAGACGGTCGCGACCAATCGGTTGGTGACGCGCATCACGACCGACATCCAGCAGCGTTCGTTCCGCCATCTCGTCGGCGCGGACTATGAGCGGCTGACGCGCGAGCGTCCGGGCGATTTCGTTTCCCGCCTGACCAACGACGTCGGTTACGTTCAGATCGGCACTCAATCCGCGATCAATACCGCGATCCGGGACGTGCTGACGATCGTGGCGCTGCTGGGCTATTTGCTGTGGCGCGATCCGGTCATGAGCCTGATTGTTCTGGTGGTGTATCCGATCGCCGCGCTGCCGGTCGGGATCATCAGCCAGAAGCTGCGGCAGGTCGCCAAGCGCACGCAGCTCGAGCTCGGCGATATGACGTCGCTGCTGACCGAGAAGCTGTCGAGTGCGCGGCTGATCAAGACGTTCCGGCTGGAAAACTACGCGGCGGCGAAGGTCGACAAGAGCTTGGAGGACGTGTTCCGCCTGCGCTTGAAGGCGGTGCGCGCGCGCGCGCAGATCGATCCGATGCTCGAGGTGCTGGGCGCGGTTGCCGTCGCCGGCGTGGTGGCGCTTGCTTATTGGCGGATCAGCAACGGGCATTCCTCGGTCGGGGAATTCATCGGCTTCGTGACGGGGCTGTTCCTGATGGCGCAGCCGATCCGTGGCCTCGGCAATCTGGCGACCCGCATCAACGAGGGACTTTCGGCGCTGGAGCGCGTCTACGACGTGCTCGACGAAGCGCCCACGATCGCCGGCAAGCCCGGTGCGCCAGCGCTCGCAGTGACCGACGGCGCGATCTATTTCGACGACGTGGGCTTCACCTATCCCAAGGCCAAGGACGCGCTTGCGGTTCGCAACTTCACGCTCGATGTCCCCGGCGGCAAGACGGTGGCGCTGGTTGGGCGGTCGGGTGCGGGAAAGTCGACGATCATCAATCTGGTGCCGCGGCTGTTCGACGTCACGTCGGGCCGCATCTTTATCGACGGGCAGGATGTCCGCGACGTCAGCCTGGAATCACTGCGCGGCGCGATCGCGATCGTCAGCCAGGAGGTGACGCTGTTCGACGATACGATCCGCGCCAACATCGCGCTGGGCCGCCTCGATGCGAGCGAAGCCGATATCGTCGCCGCCGCCAAGGATGCGGCCGCGCACGACTTCATCCTGGCCCAGCCGAACGGTTACGACACGGTGATCGGGGATGATGGCTCGCGGCTGTCGGGTGGCCAGCGCCAACGCCTCGCGCTAGCCCGCGCGATTTTGAAGAATGCGCCGATCCTGCTGCTCGACGAGGCGACGAGCGCGCTCGACACCGAATCGGAACGTCTCGTGCAGGACGCGCTCGCCCGCTTCACGCAAGGCCGCACCACGCTCGTCATCGCCCACCGGCTGGCGACGGTGCAGAAGGCCGACGTGATCTGCGTGATGGACGCTGGCGGCATCGTCGAGGTCGGTACCCACGCTGAATTGATGTCCCGCAGCGGGGCTTTTGCGCGGCTCGCGCAGTCGCTGTTGTTGGTCGGTGGAGAGGGTGGGTAGGGGTGAGGGAGCAACTTGGGCGACGCTCTCGCTAAGGGCCTTCCGCTTTTTGAAGGTTTGACGTTGACCGTCCGTGCCGGGCGAGGCAGCATAACGACTTGAATGAGCCGAACCGGACGAAGTGGCCACGCAGCCTCGTGTGTGGTCACTTCGCTCCCACCTATCGGCGGGAAGGAGGATCGGAATATGTCTGCAAAGCAGGAGTGGCTGGTTAGCGCCAGATCAGACGTTCAATATTTTTTACTTGAAATTAAACATGCCCTACATCAGCATTCAGTGACGCAAAAACAGTCTGATCTATCCAAACGTCAAATTCATTTCTTACGAACACTTGCTGACTGTGGGTTTTCACTGTGGCGAGCGGTATTTTTAATTGAAGATTCGTTCGATAAAGATACACTGGTCAGTGATATGTCAAAATTCATGGACCTACTAATAGAGGACAATGCAATCAATTATCCGCAGGACAAAGCTACTCGTCATTTTTCGGCTAGCTACTACCTCACGAGCGCTGTGCAGAGGCTGGAGAGCTTCCACGGCTATTATATTGTTGACGAACCTGAAACAGAATTTACAATGTCGCTGAAAGGGTTCGATGCGAAATTTCATCGCGTGAAAGAACTTGCCGCGAAATCCCTCAGTGAGCAGAGCTACTCTAATTATATTGAGATATTTGAGGCGACGCTGGAAGCGGCTGTTGCATTGTCCGCCGTCTTGTGTCCGGCAGCTGGTACCGTATCTTCCAAGAGTGAGGCCCGTAGGGCGATATATAGGACTCACTTGCGTGGATCGGACTGAATGGATTGCCGCTGCCGTCCGATCTATGTTCGCTGCGAAACTCGATGCTTCACTCCCGCACCCATCGCGAGACCGTCGGCATCAGTACTACAGGTC
Source organism: Devosia equisanguinis (assembly GCA_945903565.1). Taxonomy (GTDB): domain Bacteria; phylum Pseudomonadota; class Alphaproteobacteria; order Rhizobiales; family Hyphomicrobiaceae; genus CAMDPA01. The sequence goes on from CAMDPA010000506.1 coordinate 3,321, forward strand.
AAGAATCTGCAGAGGTTTTGTGTGATCAACACAATTGGGGACGGATAATTGGGGAAAGCTCCAGCGTAGTTGTCCGTCGAGCTTTGAGAGTCAAGTGCACGTCTTGGGCTGCACTATCCCAGCTGACCTCGGGGCGGCTCGGGGGCATTCACGACGCAACGCGTCGTTCCCTTTTCGACGACTTTAGCGGGTAGGTTGGGTCAAGCCTTTCGGCGCGACCCAACATGGCTGGTGCATACCTATCCCCTTGCCTCAGGTCCCTCAAATTCAGCGCAATTGCATGGTCTACCGGCGACAACCAGGAGTTGGCGCCATGACACAGCATAAGTCGGATGATCTGTGGCGGGATTTTCCCAAGACCGCCGCCGAGTTCGAGGCGC
>CAMDPA010000507.1 GCA_945903565.1 Devosia equisanguinis
AAATGACGGCGCCGGATTTCGGCAATCATATCCATGAACAACACTCCAGATCCTCCAGCTAAACGCCGGATGATCGCAGATACCAGGGTGGAAACTATTGGAAGCTGTTTACCCCCGGAATCTGGAAAGTTTTGCACGCTGTTTGACAGCGTAGGAAAGCCGGTCTTCCCGAAGGTCTCCCGGCCACACCGCAACGACGCGATGCGCGTGAGCATGTCGCTTCAGTAAGTCGAGCGGGCTGAGCTGCAGCGTCCGGTCGAACAGAAGCTCGATGTTGTCCATGAGCAATAGCCCATGGCTGGAAAAGTCGTCCGCGAGTTCCTTCAACAGGTCGGCCGCTTGCAAATGTCTTCGCGTGCTCGGCACGGTCAGCAATTCACGGCCGAGGGTCGCGCCGAGGCTGAGTACGCGCAGCTGCCTGCGCGCAGCCAGCTGCCCAAGTAGATTGCTTTTCCCAGATCGGGGCTGACCGATCAGAAGAACCAACTTGCTGTTAATGCCCGAGATGTCCTCGACGATGCCATGCAATTTCTCGATCATGGTTCAGCCCTCCATCCAGGACACGGAGGTCTGAGCTCGTGTCCTGGTGCCGAGTTCGGCACCGTTGAGCAGCACGATTTGCTGATCCTGGGGGCGCCGCGCAGCGGGATCCGTGTCCAGCCCAAGCCGCTTGAGCGCGTAGTGGAGAAGCGCCTTCCGGACCGGGATCTTGGCCTTCCCGCTTCGCATTCCGTAGTCGAGAGCGATGACCTTCTGCTGCGTTTTGGACAGTTCCGGGTGGGGCCCGATTTCCAAGGTCACTTGCTCGTTCCAGTCGGCATCTGCTTCAGGCTCTGCTTCGCTCTGCTTGGTGGCGCGCGTCTCGATGATTCGCGAGAGCAGGAAATCCTTGAAGCTTAGGTCGGTGAGGCAGAAGGCTCGCGTATGCCAGCGGAAACCGTCGAATCCGATGGCGTGTGGTGCGATCCAGCGCCAGCGAGGCTCGGGCAGGGAGAGCGACTGGTACTTGACCTCTATCGCCTCTGATCGCTGGATGGCGGCGATCACCGAACGCAGTGTCTTGGCATTGACGCCGCGCACAGGGGTTGGTGTGGCGTCATAGGATGGAAACTGACCGATCCAGGCGTCTGCCCGGTCTAGGATGCCATCGGCAACCGACCTAAGTTGGGCGAGATAGCGACTGGCGTCCGGCTTCAGGTAAAGCGGCGCGAACGCTTCGCCTCGGACATATGCGCGCGCGCTCTTGTCGTAGTGCATGTTATGCGGCGCCATTCCGATATAGCGGTTCAGGTCGGTGGACGATTGATTCACCGACACCCCGAACGCGCTCATCAGATCGCCTCGATTTACATGCCCCTCCCAAAACAGGCGGAACTCGATGAACTCAAGCCGCTGCTCGACTCCCCACCGAAGATCTACCTTGGCTTCTGTCACCGTGCGCTCCCGACGGCGTGATGCGACTGTTAACTAGGCGAGCCCAGTTACTAGACGCTTCTCCTGACTTTAGGAGAGTAGCCTCGCGAGTTCAATCGTGAATCTGTGAAAAAGGCATCAGCCAAGAGCGTGGCTGAGGGTATTTGCGACCGCATCGGCGGCAGTCCTGACCGGATCGGCCGCGAGATGGGCGTACCGGGCGGTCGTCTGGACCTGGGTGTGGCCAAGCAGCTTGCCGATCATGGGCAACCCCTGGCCAGCGGCGACTGCCGTCGAGGCAAATGTGTGCCGAAGATCGTGGATACGGACGTCCTTCAGGCCGGCACGGGCGCGGACGCGCTGCCAGAAGGGCTGAAGATCGGTCAGCCGAGCGCCGGGGAGGGTGCCGACGATCACCCAGGGGTTCTTGTCGATCTTCTTGATCCCGGTCAGTACGTCGATAGCGGGCTGCCCGAGATGGACGACTTTGGCGCCGGTCTTGGAGTCCGGCAGCCGCAAGGCCCTGCTGGCGAGATCTACGTGTTCCCACTGGAGCGTCATGATCTCGCCGAGGCGGCAACCGGTCAGGATCAGCAGTCGCGCCGCCGCGATAGCCGATGAAAGCTCGATCCCTTCGTCCTCCATCTCCCGCAGGACATCCCCGACCCGCTTGAGTTCGGCCGGGCTCAGGAACCGCTCCCGCTTCTCCTCGGCATACTTCTTTATATGCTTGCGCGGGTTCGAGCCGTCCGGGCGCAAGCCCCACATCTCGGCGAGGCTGAACATCTTGGACATCACTTCGAGGCAGCGATTGGCCTCGTAGGGGATGTGGCGCAGGTCGTGGTGGAGCTTTGCGATGTCGGCCCGAGTGACCTCGGTGACACGATGCCGGCCGAGCGCTGGCAGAATCGTCCGTTCGATTAGGCGGCGATAGCCCTTCGCTGTCGTTTCCTTGACCCTGACCGAGACGTGCTCCTTGTCGAAGCGCTCGGCCAGTTCTTTGACCGTGATCGTCTTCCTTTCGGCGTCGCGTTCGGCGGCAGGGTCATCGCCGTTCCTGGCTGCGGCGATGATGCCGATGGCGCGGGTGCGCGCCTGTTCGCAGGTCAGGACAGTGCTGGGTCCGAGGCTCATTCGGCGGGAGCGTCGCCCGGCCCGGTACTGGACGATGTATCCCTTGCGACCGCTGGGCAGAACGCGGAGGGCAAAGCCGGGGAGCTCGTCGTCCCAGATGAAATACTCGGCTGCCTGAATCTCGGCGGCGTCGATCACTCGTTTGGTCAGTTTCGGCATGGCCCGCGATCCGCTCTTGATGCTCACTCTGCTTCCAGGCACCCGCTACCCCCGCCCGTGGAAGCACTGTGGAAGCAAGAGGGCGAAAGTCGCGGCGCATGCCTGCGAAAATCAGAGTGTGGGGCGTCCCGCTTTAAGTCAACCAAGTCATTGAAAATACGAAGAAAAAAGCAATTCCGCGTGTTCCTTCGCAATCGCTTCCCTTCCACTCATAACATGAAGGTCACAGGTTCAAATCCTGTCCCCGCAACCAAATTACAACGCCTATAAAAAGCCCCGCCCGGCTCCCGCCGGCGGGGCTTTTGCTTGATAGCCCGGCGCACAACCTTTGTTCGGACTCTCATTGTCATCGCAGCTTCACAAATCTGTGAGCAAGCGAGTATTGTGACTTTTCCATTGCAGCAGCAGGGTCATCCTTCCATGTCCATCATCGGCCGCAATGACACACTGGACGAATCGCCGGCGCGGTTGCTGATGGCGCTGATTGCCGCCTTGCCGGATCCGGTTTTGATCGTGGACAGCCTTCCCCGGGTTGTCGCGGCCAATCCGCCGGCGCGCGAGGTGTTCGACGGTTTGCGCGACGGCGATGCTCTGGCTTTTGCGATCCGGGCGCCCGGTGTGCTTGACGCCGTGAAACTGGTCCTGTCCGGCGCGGCACGGCAGATTGTCATGTGGCACGAACGGACTCCGGTGGAGCGCCTGTTCGAAGTTTTCGTGTCGCCATTCTCCATTGGCGGTCAGCAAGCCGCCGTACTTGAATTGCGGGACGTGACAGAGGCGCGCCGGGTCGAGCAGATGCGGGTCAACTTTATCGCCAATGTCAGTCACGAATTGCGGACGCCTTTAACTTCACTGCTCGGCTTTGTCGAAACGCTGCAAGGCCCGGCCCGTGCCGATCCGGAAGCGCGGGAGAAGTTTTTGGAGATCATGGGCGAACAGGCGCGCCGGATGGCGCGTCTGGTCGATGATCTGCTGGCC
>CAMDPA010000508.1 GCA_945903565.1 Devosia equisanguinis
GTCCCGCAACTGCACGGCGAAGGCAACCCGAAGGCCAATCTCGCGTGCCGCCTTGATCACCTGCCCGGCCTCGGTCCGAAAATCCGTCAACCCCTGTATCCGCGTATAGTGGGTCCAGGCCGTGTGATAACGATTTGGGCTCGCCCAAGTGCCCCTCAGGTAGGCGCAGGATAACCGAGGAGCGCCGTGCAGAGCAATATATTCCGACCGTGCTCGGCGTGGCTGTCGGTCGGATGACCTCGCTGGTCAACCTCGTGGCTCCCAGATGGTCCCCATGCGCGCACAACGGCGCCTGCACCCTACGCCCGGATCGCTGCTACCAGTGCCTTGACGCCGACGATGTTCATCACACGGGTGAGGTTGTAGCCGAGCACGCAAAGCGCCATCTCGGTGGCGACCTTGGGCAGCGTCTTGCACAGGAAGTGCGTCGCGCCCATTCGCATTTTCAGCGTGGCGAACGGATGCTCGACCGTTTCGCGACGGACACGCATGGCCTGCGGATTACGATCGAGCCGCTTCTGCGCTGCCTCGACAACATGCTCGTGCTCCCACCGCTTGATCCGGCGAGGCATGCTCTTCGTGCATTGAGTTTTGAGCGGACAAGTGCGGCACGCATTGGTCCAGTAGTTCCGCATCTGCTGGCCGTTTTCCTCGGCGGTAAAGTAGTATTTCAGCTTTTCGCCAGCCGGGCAGATGTAGACATCCTCCGTGGGACGATAAACAAAATCCTGCTTGCCGAAACGGCCGTCCGATTTGGCGCCCGAGGTCTGAGGCTTCGGCAATGTCACGGTGATGCCGGCGTCGTCGCACGCCTTGATCTCCTCGCCCTTGAAGTAGCCGCGATCGGCGACCGCTTCGAGGTCGTCTGCATGAAGAGCTGCCTTGGCTTGCTCCGCCATACTGGCGAGTTGCGAGCGATCCGAGCCTTCATTCGTCACTTCATGCGCGACGATCAGGTGGTTCGTCGTGTCGACCGCAGATTGAACATTGTAGGCGACCATCCCGCTGCCGCGCCCGCTCGTCGCCATCGACCGGCAGTCCGGATCTGTCAGCGAGATCTGCTCATCGGGCGAGGCAAGAACTTGGCTCTCGATTTCCCGGAGGCGCTTCACTTCCTCTTCGAGTTTGACGAGCTTTTCTTTGAGCCGCGTTTTCGTGAGCGTCACCGTTTCCAGATTTTCCTCGCCCGCTGCCGCGTGACGATCCGCCGTTTCGATCTGGCTCAGATAACGCGCGACGCTTTCCTCGATTTGCTTCAGCCGCCGCTCCAACTTGCCTTTCGTGAAGTTGTTGTCGCGGCTGTTCACAGCTTTGAATTTGGAGCCGTCGATCGCCACGCTGGCTTTCGCGAGCAATCCCATCTGACGGCAGAGCTCGACGAATTGCGCGCAGACCTTTTTGATGGCTGGCCCGTTGTCCTTGCGGAAATCGGCGATCGTTTTGTGATCGGGTGCGAGCCGCCCCAGAAGCCAGATCACTTCTAGATTGCGTCCCGCCTCGCACTCCAGCCGCCGGCTCGAATGCACACGGTTGAGGTAGCCGTAGATGTAGAGCTTGAGCAGCGCGGAAGGATGGTAGGCGGGCCGGCCGGTCGCCGCCGGATCGACGCCGTCGAAGCCCAATTCGCGAAGGTCGAGCGCATCGACGAACACATCGACAGCGCGAACAGGATTGCCCTCGTCGACCCAATCATCGAGGCATTCCGGCAACAATGCCGCTTGCCCTCGATCCGCCCCCTGCACGAATGCCGGCATCAGATCCCCCGCCGATTCAGCAAGGGAATCACAGCACAGACTTGTTTTCACACAGTCTGGTCCCAAAGCGGTCGCCCCCATCGAGGCCTCTGGTTTGGGTCCTCCCCTGGCGCCAAGCGTCTAGCAGGCTGTTGAACTTCTCGGCTGCTGACAGCTTGCTGCGAATATGATTCCGTTCGGGCTCCACGTCGAGGGGGCTCGCATGCGCGGACCGGATCAGAAGTCAGGCTCGCTGTTCTCCTACGTGGATCCGGAGGAGCGGATCCCTCAGAAGCATCCGATCCGGGTCATCAAGGCGATCGTCGACGACGTGCTTGTGTCGCTCGATGCCGAGTTCGAGCGGCTCTACGAGGGCACCGGCCGCCATTCGATCGCGCCGGAGCGGTTGCTCAGGGCCTCGCTGCTGCAGGCCTTCTATTCGTTGCGGTCCGAGCGCCAGCTGATGGAACAGATCGGCTACAACATCTTGTTTCGCTGGTTCGTCGGGCTCGGCATCGACGACCCCGTGTGGGACCACTCGACGTTCTCGAAGAACCGCGATCGACTGCTCGACGCGGATGTTGCGGCGAAGTTCCTCGAAGCGGTGCTGCGCCACCCAAAGGTCAAGCGCTTCTTGTCGGACGACCACTTCTCGGTCGACGGCACGTTGGTCGAGGCGTGGGCGTCATTGAAGAGTTTCCGCGCCAAGGACGGCAGCGACGAGCCGCCTGCTCCAGGGCGCAACGGTGAGCGCGATTTTCACGGCGAGAAGCGCGCCAACGACACGCACGAGAGCAGGACCGATCCGGAAGCCAAGCTGTTCCGCAAGGGCAGCAGTCAACCGGCGAAGCTCTACTTCATGGGCCACGCGCTGATCGAGAACCGAAACGGTCTCGTCGTTCAAGCCGACGCGACGCAGGCGACCGGCAAGGCCGAACGTCAGGCGGCTCTGGCGATGATCGACCGACAGGACCCCGGTTCCGAACGCCGCCTCACACTCGCCGCCGACAAGGGCTACGACACCGCCGACTTCGTCGCCGATCTCAGGCAGAAGTGCGTTACGCCACACGTGGCCGCGAAGGTGACCGGCTCGGCCATCGATGGTCGCACCACGCGGCACGAGAGCTATCGGGTAAGCCAGCGCAAACGCAAGCTGGTCGAGGAAGCCTTCGGCTGGGGCAAGACGATCGCCGGCCTCGCGAAGGTGAAGGTGCGAGGGCTCGCTCGCGTGCGCTTCAAGTTCACGTTCGCGATGGCCGCCTACAATCTGATCCGAATGCCCAGGCTGTTGGCCGCAGCGTGAGTTGCGAGGGCAGATGAACCGATGGCCCGAGGCCGCGCGACGCGAGCGGCAGGGGCACCCGGCAAACCGCAACCGTCACGCCAAGGAAAAATAAATTCGCCGGTAGCCAGACCCAAGGATACCGATCTACCCGAGATCGAAATTCAACGGCCTGCTAGGCCCGGGAACATCGCCGCGAAACCATCGGCGGTCATCAGCGCGTCCTTTGCGACGTAGAGGCGGCCGCCATGCGCGAGTGCGATCCGCTCCAGCCGCTGGTGGAGTTCCTCCACCCCTGAACCGCGGGGCAGATCGACGGCGAAGGCGATACCCTTCATCGGAAACGACATCAACCCTTCTCCCGGCCCGCCCATCGGCTTCAGCACAGACGCGATGGACCCCGCGCGCGCTGAAACGATCTCAGCCAGCAGCTTCTTGATGCAATCGCGCTCCGAGTTGGGAATGCCGAAGTGCACGGAGAAGAAACCGCGCCGGCCGTAGACGCGATTGAAACCCCTGATGTGATCGAGCGGAAAGTAGAACGGCGCCACAGGCTTACGGATGCGCAGGCCATCAACGGGCATACCTGAGAACCGGCGGGCGTTGTAGCGCTCGATCAGAGCTGGATGCGTCGCGATGCGGGGCAGATCAAGCGGCACCTGT
>CAMDPA010000509.1 GCA_945903565.1 Devosia equisanguinis
CCGCCAAGCTTTTCATGATCTGGCGCCGGAACGTACGTGAGCAGCCTACCGATGAAACCTTTGAGATTGTCGACGCGAGCCACCATGGCCGTCCTCGCGCTCTCTTTGGGGGCCTGTAGCCGCGACATCCTCTTTGAAGGCAACGAATACAGCAATCCGATGACGGTCAACCGTATCAAGCGCCTTTACGAAGCCCGGGATGCCTGCCTTGCCAGGAACGCCGTCCCTTCGGATACCGGCAATTCGGACGTTGCCAGCATCGCCAAGGCCGTCTCCTTGTCCTGTGCACCCGAGACCGACCGGCTGATCGTCGCGAGCAATCCCGACCGCGATCCGAAGGTCGCCCTGGCGATCCGCAACGACACGGAACAGCGGGCGCTGGTGTATGTCATGAGGGCGCCGCGTTGATCTCCTCGCAACATCTGATCCGAGCTGGCCTGGTGCTTCTGGTGCTGACGCTGGGGGCCTGCAATACCCCGGCGCTGTTCAAGGCCGGCGGCTACAGCAACCCCAGGGAGGTCACCAAAGTCGAGCGGGCGTACGAAGCGCGAGACGCTTGTCTTACGAAGAATGCCGCACCGACAAGCGGCGAGCCGGATGTTGCCAGCGTTGCCCGGGCCGTTTCCCTGGCCTGCCTGCCCGAGACCAACCAGCTCATTGCCGTGACCAACCCCTACCAGGATCCGCAGGTAACGGCGGCGATCATGGCGGACAACGACGTCAAGGCCTTGCGCTACGTCAGGCTGGCTCGTGGCGAGGGTTCGAACTAGCCCGCGACACCGCGCGCGCGACGGCCTGCGCAATCCCGTCTTCCGCATCGCCCCGGATATTGAACGCCCCGAGTTCCCGGCGACATTCGGCAGTCAGTTGATTGGTCCGCTGTTCGCCGCAGGGCTTCCGGCGTTCGATGTGTGCTGCGCAGAAATAGAAGGCCAGGCCGCCCACGATCCAGAGGAAAACGGACACGTCGATGGCGCGATCGAACACATGATCAATCTCGCGCGCCTCGCCATTCGGCGCCGACAGCGACACGATGAACCGAAGAACCACGATGCTGAGCGGCAGGGTCGCTGCACCGCAGGCCAGGTAGATGAGCGTGAGCCCCCCGAGTGTCATCGGGGTTGCTCCCCGGCCTCCTCGGCGCGCGCCCGTTCGACAGCGTCGAGAATCTCGGTCAGGCCCGTCCAGTAGACCACGCCCTGCTTGGCCAGCTCGTCCCGCACGGTGCGGATCAGGCCAGCCTTCCTGATCATGAGATTCGCAAGGTCGATCTTGGCGGACTGGTTCGGCACGAATGGTCTCCCGGATGCGCTTGTCGCTTCATCTACAGTGCGCGAGCACCCAGCCACAAGACCCCTGCGTCACGATGAATCCTAGAGCCTCAGAAGCCACGCCTCGACGCTGCCCTTGCCCTTGACCTCGATCGAGCCGCGCGGCTCGAAGGCGAACAGGCCCTGCAACTTCTCATAGACCGGGCGGGTGACCTGGACGGAGTCGGGAAGACCGCCCGATTCCATGCGGCTGGCGAGGTTCACCGTGTCGCCCCACAGGTCGTAGATGTACTTGCTCTTGCCGATGACGCCGGCGACCACCGGACCGCTGTTGATGCCGACGCGCAGCTTCATCGAGATCTGGTGCTCCAGCGCGTGCTCGCGGGTGATGTGGACCATGCGGATCGCCATGCGCACCATGCGCTCGGCGTGATTGGCGACCGGCAAGGGCAGGCCGCAGACCGCCATATAGGCATCGCCCACGGTTTTTATCTTCTCGATCCCGAGGTCGTGGGCCGCCTCGTCGAAACGTGTGAACAGGCCGTTGAGCAAGGTGACGACTTCGGCTGGCGGCATCTCCGACGACATGGCGGTGAAGCCGACGATGTCGGCGAAAGCCACGGTGACTTCGGCGAAGCCGTCGGCGATACCCTGTTCACCGCCGCGCAGCCGGTTGGCGATCGGTGCCGGCAGGACGTTCAGCAGCAGCTCCTCATTCTCGCGATTCTTGTTCTCGATGACGAGGTTCTTGTCATGAAGCTCGTCGATCATGCCATTGAAAGCGAGGCAAAGCTGGCCGATCTCGTCCCGCGAGCGCACCGGCACGTGGGCATCGTGGTCGCCGGCTGCGAAGCGGCGTACGCCTGCGGTCAGATCGCGCAATGGGCCGAGTAGCGAGCGCGACAACCAGGCACCGGCAATCAGCACGACGGCCAGCGCGATCACGCCCACGATGATCAACTCGCGCTCCAGCTTGTGGATCGGCGCGAAGGCTTCCGAAGCGTCGATCTTGGCGATCAGCGCCCATTTCACGCCCGATACCCTGACCGGCCCCCATGAGGCGAGGGTCGGGATGCCGCGGTAGCCCAGGATCTCGCCCGTCCCCTCGACGCCCCCGATCGCGGCGCGGCTCGCGTTGGTGTCGACGACCTGCTGCAGCACGGGCGTGTCGTGGCGGCGGATGCCCTCGATGTTCTTCTGCGGCGTCTGGCCGCCCTTCAACTCGGCGAAGTAGACGTCACGATTCTCGAAGAACATGCGCGGGCCGGAGCGGATCAGAAAGTCGGGACCGACCAGATAGGCCTCGCCCGTGGCGCCGAAACCTTCATGACGCCAGCGCCGGCCGCCGGTGACGATGGTGTCGACCTCGTCGATCGAAAGCTGCACGACCAGCACGCCGATGACGACACCGTGGTCGATGACGGGCGCGGCCATGAAGGCAGACGGCTTGCCGTCGGACGGCAGGTAGTCGGAGAAATCTTCTAGGCAGGTCGCAGTCGGATTCGGCGCCTCTGCGCAGCGTGCGGCGGCGGCGGCGAGGTTGGAGCGACGATAGGGTCCGGCCTGCAGCGAGGTGCCGAAATCGGGCTCCTTGCTCACGGAGTAGATGATACGGCCCGTTTTCGGATCGACCATGTACATGTCGTAGAAATTGAGCGTGCTTGCCGCCGTACGGATCAAAGGATGATAGATCGCGTGCAGCTTGCTGTAGTCGCTGCCGTCGCCCGCATTGTCCAGCAGCTTGCGCCGCTCGGTAGGGTGCGGATTGCCGACGATGTACCAATCCTGGAGAAAGTACGGCGCCGAACCGCGGGGCAGGAAATCCTCGACAGGCGGCGTCTCGTCACCAAGGAGCCCGCGCACCATCGGCATGTACTGCGCGTCGTACCAGCCGAGGACGCGCTGCCGCACGTCGGGCGGAACCTCCCGGCGATCCAGCTCGTCAACCGCCTCGCGGAAGCCACGCATGGCATCCACGACCATCTTTGAGGTAGCGAGCAGCCGCATGTCGGCGCGAACGGTGCGGAAGTAGGTCTCGACCTGGTGCGTCTTGGTCTGACGTGCCGCGGTGAGCTGGTTGAAGATCGTCTGTTCCAGCGCATCGCGGGCCCGGACATATCCCAGGATGCCGGTGATCAGCACAGCGACCGAACCCAGCAGGATCAGAACAACAAACAGCTTGGCCGACAACCCCCACCGCACGGGACGCGCGGTGCCGGCCGAGGCGTCGCTGTCCGCGGCCAATGACTACCCCTTCTTCGGCGTGTAGGCGCCGCCTGACGATGCCGCCCGCACCTCGGCTGCCGTCTTGGCTTTGCGCAGGAGCACGAGCCTGGCCGCCTCGTCGTCGAGCATGGCGCGGGCATTCTTCAGGACCGCCGGCG
>CAMDPA010000510.1 GCA_945903565.1 Devosia equisanguinis
TTGCAACCACATCGCGATGAACCTGATGGCCACCACGAGAACCAAGTCGAGCCTCAAGCTCCGCCGCAAACGAGCCGGCTGGAATACCGGCTATCTCAAGGACATCCTCTATGGCGTGGGCTGATCATCTTCGAGCGATTCCCCTGCGGCTTCTAGGGAATAACGCAGGTCGCTATTTTTCGCCAACGGCCTGGCCGAGGCTGCGGGGGGCGCGGCTGAAAACCGGTGTTTCCACCACGTCGCCGGACGATTTCGCCTTGGTGGTTTCGCCGATGCCGGTCTCGACCACCACGTCGACCGGACCGCCGATCATGATGAGGTGCTCCACATTGTCGCGGCGCACGAGCACGAGGCGACGTCGGCCATCGACGCTGGCGTGATCCATGACCTCCAGCCGCTTGACCGGACGGGGGCCGAAGAAGGTGCTGTTGATGCTGCCGGTGACCGAGCCAGTGGCCAGGTAACCGCGAAGAAGCAAGCCGCCGACAACGATCAGCGCCGCGATAAACACGAAGAAAAACAGCCAGGAAAGTAGTTCCCACATGACCGTGTAACGCAGCCGCGCCGCGCCCCTTGTTCTTCGTGAAGCCCTGCGGCCTCCGCCCCCGGAGTCTCCGTCATCCATAGGTGCCGTCAACGGTCGAATCATGGCCGCTAGAGGCATCCTGGTCGCCATACCCGCAATTGGGGCCGACGTACAAGATGCAATTTAGAGCCACTGCTTCACCGCATCTTAACCCAGGTCATCGAAAAGTTGCACACGGCGTCAAGACGGGGCGCCGCAAAGCCGGACTAGTCGCGGTCAAGATTGGTAGAGATCCAAGTGTATGCGTGATTTTCTCCCTATCATCCCGATACTGCCGACACTCCGGCGCCTCGCGAATCAGCTACAGCTTCGGTTTATGAGCGAGGCAGAAGCGGGATCAATTCGGCGGGGCCTGCAGCGGGCAGGTGGTCCGGGCCAGGCCCAGGCGTGGGGCGAGACGGAGCCGGTTCGGGCGGTGTTTCCGATCGGCTTGACGCTGGTGGGCCTATGCGGAACGGCGACGCTGGCGCTGGTGGCGTCGCGCGCGGCCGAACCGCTCGTACTCACGATCATGGCCGGGCTGGCGACGATCGGCGTTTTCTTTTTGTTCGCGCTGGCATCCCGGCATATCCGGTTCGGTCAGGCCGGCACGGAAAGCGAAGTGCTGCGCGGCATCGTCGACGCCGATGAGAGCGGCGTGCTCGTCACCGACGGCGCCGGACGACAGGTCTCCTACAACAAGTCATACGCGGCGCTCGCCGGCACCAATGCGCTGGGCGAGGTCAACGCGCTCGACAGTCTGCTCGCGGGCGAGCCCGCGACGGCCGAGGCGCTGTTCCGTTTGAACCGTGCGGCCGAGCGCGGCGAAACCGCGGTCGAAGACGTCCGCATCGTTTCCCGCACCGGTTCGGTTGCCGCCGACCGTTGGCTGCGGATTTCGATCAAACCGCTCGAACTGCCCGGCCCCGCCGGCCGTACGTCCACCCGCGTCTGGCGGCTGCACGATATCACCGCGGAGCGTGTTCGCTTGGGCGCGACGGTCGAAGCGCTTGAAGGCCGGCTCGCGCACTATGCGACCGCGCCGATCGGCTTGCTGGTCGCCGACCGCGATGGTCAGGTAACGGCGATCAACGACCGGCTGGCGGCGTGGCTTGGCTATGCCGATCAAGCCCGGATGCGCGAGTTGCGATTGTCCGAGCTGATCGCCGACGGGCGCGCGCATCTCGTCACGGCGCTACAGGCGGGCAGCGAAGATAGCGCGCATCGTGTCGACCTCGATCTGATCTGCGAGAACGGCCGCCGCTGGCCCGCGACCTTGCTGGTGATGCCGGGCGCCGAGCGCATCTCGATCGCGGTATCCGAGCGGATGGAGGACGAGGAGGACGGCGGCAAGGCGATCGCCTCGGCATCGCAGTCGCGCTATTCCCGGTTCTTCCAATCAGCACCGTTCGGCATCGCTGCGGTCGACGCGGAAGGCCGCATCGTCAGCGCCAATGCCGCGTTCGCCCGGCTGCTGCTCGATGGCACCGCGCAGCGCGGCGGCAGTCTCGTCGACGTGCTCGGCAAGTCCGACCCGCAGATCAGCCAGAAGGTTGCCGGCGCACTCGACGCCGCGCGCGAGGGTAAGGCCAGCATCGCGCCGTTCGACATCACGGTCGGCGCGAAGGGCAAGGAGCTGACGCGCAAGGTCTATACGTCGTCGCTCGCACGTGGCGGAAACGCAAGAGAAGTGGCCATTCTCTACGTGATCGACGTCACCGAAGCGAAGGCGCTGGAGGAGAAGTTCGCGAAGGCGCAGAAGATGGAGGCGGTCGGCACTTTGGCCGGCGGCATCGCGCACGACTTCAACAACGTGCTGACCGCGATCATCGGTTTCTCCGACCTGCTGCTGCAAACGCACAAGCCGGGCAACGCGTCCTACACGCACATCCTGTCGGTCAAATCGAGCGCCAATCGCGCGGCCGGTCTGGTGCGCCAGTTGCTCGCGTTCTCGCGGCGCCAGACGATGCAGCCGAAGGTGCTGCAGATGGGCCATCTGCTCACTGACTGGTCGATGCTGGTCAATCGTCTGCTCGGCGAGAAGATCGAGTTGAAGATCCTGTCGGTGCGCGATCTCTGGCACGTGAAGGCCGATCCCGGCGAGCTCGAGCGCATCATCATCAATCTCGCCGTCAATGCGCGTGACGCGATGCTGCCCAAGGGCGGCCGACTGACGATCCGCACACGCAACATAACCGAGCGCGACAGCCAGAAGCTCGCCGGCCAGGGCATCGCGCGCGGCGAATACGTGATGATCGAGGTCGAGGATTCCGGCTGCGGCATGGCGCCTGAGGTGATGGCCAAGATCTTCGATCCGTTCTTCACGACCAAGGCGGTCGGCAAGGGCACCGGCCTTGGGCTCGCCAGCGTGTACGGTATCGTGCAGCAGACCGGCGGCTACATCATCCCCGAAAGCACGCTGGGCGAGGGCACCACATTCCGTCTCTACCTGCCGCGTTATCACAAGGAGCCGGAGGAGGAGGCGATGCCGGTCGCCGCCAAGAAGCCGCCGCCACGCGATCTCACCGGCACCGGCCGCGTGCTGCTGGTCGAGGACGAGGACGCCGTGCGCCGCTTCGCCGTCGCCGCGCTGAAGAGCAAGGGCTACGAGGTGCTGCAGGCCTGCGACGGCGTCGAGGCGCTGGAGGTCATGAAGGCGCACGGCAACCGCGTCGACATCGTGGTCAGCGACGTGATCATGCCTGAGATGGATGGTCCCACGCTGATGAAGGAACTGCGCAAGATCGACCCGAAACTGAAGTTCATTTTCGTGTCCGGATACCCCGACGACGCGTTCAAGAACAACCTCGATCCCGACGCCGAGTTCTCGTTTCTCCCCAAGCCCTACAACCTCGCCCAATTGGCCGCGATGGTGAAGGAACAGATCGCGGCTTAACCACGATTTGTAGGGTGGGTAAGCAGTGCACGGGCGCTGCGTAACTGAGGTGGCCCCGCTTGTTCGGACAGATTTTCCGCTGCGATAAGTGGAGGCTCTGCCGGGGTTAGACTGCCGAGCGGATCGGCAGGATGCAGTGTGGTCCGAAGTATGCCCGATCGGGCGTCATGCCGTCGAGGCTCGAGTGCGGG
>CAMDPA010000511.1 GCA_945903565.1 Devosia equisanguinis
CAAAGCCAAGAGGTGCGCCGCCTGACGGCTCGCGCCTCTCTCGACATCATCGGCGTCCCCTGCTTCCGCCGATGATCATCCGAACCCGCCGAAGCGGCCAAGTCGTGTGCTATCAAAACCAGACAAGTCCAAAAGCTACTGACACAGTGATGTGGATCACAACGGAACCAGCAATCGATTGAACCTTAGCTTCGTTGCCGTTCGGCAACACCAAGCGACGCTCACGCACGATCGCTGCACGCTAAGCGTGTGCGTTCAGACCTCTGCAGTACCTCGTCGGCACAGACAGTAGTTCGTCGATGCGGCGCAGCTTCTGATCTCCAACCCCGTGTAGAGGTAGGAGACCTTGATATCGAGAGCCTGGCACAAGCGGAACATGAGCGCCGCTGACAAACGAATGCGCGCGATCTCCAGCGCCGCGAGTTCTTCGACCGGGATATCGAGTAGGTCCGCCAGTTCGATCTGTGACAGGCGCAGCGAAACTCGAGCGGTCTTCATGCGCCCGCCCACGTGAGCGTCTACGGCATTGACGAGAGGCGAACATTTCGGCCGTGCGGTGGAAAACATCGAACGCATCCATACTTCGAACCCCCACGCCAATATCTGAAAACTTAAAGGTGTATTTGTGTCAACATCAACCTCCAGCTGTTCCTTTGATGCAAAGCCATCGTGACAAGAGACGAACGGTATCTCTGATTAATGCGACCGGGCGCACGCCATGCTGGCCGCCTGATGCATGACGGTCAGCGGTGGCGATAGAGCTGCCGTGCGAGGACACCTGCTGGACCGGCTTGCGCCTAACCGATTGAACCGTCTTGGCGTTGGGGCCAATGCCGTATTGGGTCGATTCAGGCTTTTCGAAAGTGCCACCAAAGTGACGGTCGCTATCCAAGTGGGAGCGACCGTCGACGCTCCGCACCCCGATTGGGCCGCTACGGGTCAACCTCGTCCGGTAAACCGCCATGCCGACGACGGTCGGTCCAGACCCGATAGCTGCAAGTCGAGGAACGCATGTCGAACGAGTCCGCTTGGCACCCAACTTGATGAGTGAGAAGATCAGCCTACGTCAGGCGGCAAGGGGCCAACAAGCTGTCGAGCAGGCTGCGCACTTGCCCGCGAGATCGAGTCCGCTTCCGGATTAAGGGCGGTAGTTGGTTGCGAGGAGTGCTCTGACCGAGAGTTGAAGTGCGTGTGTTGATCGATCAGGGACTTGAGCAGCTAGCTTCACTGGGTATCGCGCAGCACCGGGACAACGAGCACATCCACCGAGTTCATTGCGAGTAGGCGCATGTGGGCAGGTCCGGGACCATTCGTAACCATCGCTCGTGTCGCGGGCAGGTCTATTGCCAGAATGTCGGCGTACACTTCACGTGCAGCAGCTCGTAGCGCATTGAACAAGTCTTCCGATCGATCGACTGGAGGTGCCGACGCCGGGCCGCCATGGGTTCGAGGCAGAGGCAGCATGCGCCGCGGCCCATCCCTGGCAGTGGAAGTCCTGATGATGCGGCCCTCTATTGAGGAACTCCGCACTGACGAAAACGGTTTCTGATCCCGGCGCAATACTCGACGCGATTGTGGCTGCCATCGATCCCAAAGCGGTCTGCTCCAAGCCCACAACGACACGATGCCAACGTCTACTGATCAGACCGTTCGCGCACAGTACCGGCTGAGTGCAATGTCGCAACACACGTGCGCCTGTCGTCTCGATCACACGATGCTCGCAGCGCCCCTTGCCGTGCGGCCCCAAGACAACCACGTGGCTTCCACGCTCACTCGCCATGCGTGGGATCTCCCGTGACGGGTCGCCGATGCGAATGCTGATCTCTCCCCTCGCTGACGACGCCGGCATGAGAAGCTTCAGCTGTTGGGTGATGACGGCAAGGGCTTCCTTTGCACGACGATCGGAGACGCGACGCGGCAATCCGGGTTCGATCACGTGCAACACGTCCACTGTAGCGCCGAGCTGACGGGCCAGTATAGCTGCACGCTGCAGCGCTTGATCGGATCGACCGGTCAGATCCGTGGCCGCGAGTATCGATTGGATGGGGCGGGCCCGTGGCAGTGGATCTCCAGGCTTCCTCTGAGCGCGAATTGATGAGCGGGTTACGGGGAGATCGAGCGCTTGCGATTCATCGAGGGCCAACACGGCCGCCAAGATTTGGGCCTGAGTGAGCGGTCGACCAACAACAGCATCGACGCCGACGAGGGCATGCGCTGTCCGATCCCCCGATGTCGCTCGATCGGCGACGACAACGATGCGCATTCGATCGTAGCGACGCTTCAGACCTGGCAGGTCACCCAGTCCGGGCCATCCCGTTGCGTAGCGATCCGTGACGAGGGCTCGGTAGGATGATTGCTTCAGCAATCGAGCTGCTCGTCCGCCCGTATCAGGGGCGTCGACCGCAAAGCCAGCTTCGCCGAGCCAGTCGGCTAGCTTCCCTCGAAGCTCTGCCTCGACGCAGAGCACCAGCGCACGGCTTACTCGGTCTTCGCCAGCGTCGCGCACATGAACGCACATTGCCTGCTCCGCAGCACCATCAAGAGCCGCGACCAAGCATATGAGGACTGCGCGTCACAATCTGTGGGACTACATCCGTATCAATGCGGTGAAACTGAAACGGTTTGCACGGCCGGCGCGACATCGACCCGCTTCTTGTGGTCGGCGCTCGGGTTCCAGCCGAGCAGGGCCAGCATCACGAAGAAGCCGATGACGTAGGCGACCGCGATGTGCCAGCCGGCGATGATCCAGCGGCCGACCGACTTTGCCTCGGGGTACATGTTCGAGATGGCGACACCGGCCGACGAGCCGAACCAGATCATCGAGCCGCCGAAGCCGACCGAGAATGCCAGCATGCCCCAGTCGTAGCCGCCCTGTTTCAAGGCGAGTGCGGTCAGCGGGATGTTGTCGAACACGGCCGAGATGAAGCCGAGGCTGAGCGCCGATGGCCACGATGCCGGCGGCAGTTTCTCGACCGGCATCATCGACGCGCAGGTGACGAGCGCGAGCAGGAAGATCGACCCCTTTGCGGTTTCGGGCAGTATCTCCCAGTCGGGCTTGCGCAGAACAGCCGTGATCAGGATCGCAGCAGCGACTGCGAGGCCCAGCACCGGCAGATGATCGAGAAGTGCCGGAAATTTGAGGTTCGCCGTCACGTTCGCGCCGATCGCTGCGATCAGGATGAAGAACACGATGCCGATCCGGATCCAGTCGATCTTGAGGCCGGGCTCGACGTGCGTCGCGATCGGCTGCAACTTGTGTTGCTGGAGAGCGGCAGGGATGCCGAAAATCACAAGAGCGACGACCGCGGCCACGTAAGCCGGCAACACCTGAATGGGGCTCACGCCATCGATCCACATCATGGTCGTCGTGGTGTCGCCGACCACGCTGCCTGAGCCGCCCGCGTTGGAGGCGGCGACGATGGCCGCGAGATAGCCGATGTGCACCTTCGACTTGAAGACGTGCTTGGCGATGGTGCCACCGATCAGGGCGGCAGCGATGTGAGGTGGCCCCGCTTGTTCGGACAGATTTTCCGCTGCGATAAGTGGAGGCTCTGCCGGGGTTAGACTGCCGAGCGGATCGGCAGGATGCAGTGTGGTCCGAAGTATGCCCGATCGGGCGTCATGCCGTCGAGGCTCGAGTGCGGG
>CAMDPA010000512.1 GCA_945903565.1 Devosia equisanguinis
TGGCGTTGTCGAAGAAGATTGCGCGGCGGCGCTGTTCGCCGAACGACTGCGGGATGGCGAAGTGCGGGTCGTCGAAGTCCCAGTGGGGATAGTCCGACGCGAATAGGATGCGGTCCCAGCCGATCCATTGCATCACGTCGAGCAGGTCCTCGGGCTTCTCCGGCTCTTCCATCGGCTGCGTGGTGATCCAGAAGTGTTCGCGGATGTATTCCGACGGCGCCTTCGTCAGATGCGGCACCTCGTCCTTCAGCCGTTTCCAGTTACGGTCGAGACGCCAGCCGAGCGCGGCGAGCCAAGCAAAGCCCGCCTCGATCAGCACGACCTTGAGCGTGGGGAAGCGCTCGAACACGCCTTCCATGATCATCGAGGTGACGAGCGCGGAACACGACGTTTCGTGCTCGGTCATCTCCTCGATGTAGTAGGAGGCCCAGCCGGTGTTGGTCGAGGCATAGCCGGCATAACCGAACACGTGAATGCCGATCGGCAGGCCGGCCTCGCAGGCCGCCTCGTAGATTGGCCAGTAGCGCCGCTTGCCGTGCGCTTCCGCGGTGCGGCTCATCATCAGGACGTGGGCGTAGTTCTTGTTGCCGGCGTGACGGCGGATCTCGGCGGCGGAAGCAGCCGCGTCCTCATAGGGCACCACGACCGAGGCCTTGAGGCGGGCGTCTTTCGCCGTGAACAGATCGACCTGCCAGGCGTTGGCGGCGGTCGCCATGGCGGCGCTGAAGTCGGGGTTCTGGTCGCCCTGCCCGGTCGGCGACAGCGGGTTCATGATGCCGAAGTCGATGCCGTAGTGGTCGAGGTGCTGGGATTGCATGAAGGCGAGATCGGAGCCGGGCGGGCTGCCGTCGGGCGGGAACGAATCGCGCCGGGCGCCATTGGCGGGCTGCGATTTCGGGTAGGGGTGGCCCTTCACGAAGCCGTGGCGATGGCGGATGCCATAGGTGTTGAGGTGGTCGAACCAGCGCTTGGACAGATAGGGCTTCAAGTCGGCGTTCGACTTCGGCCGGGCGTGAATGTCGCAATCGATCAGCCCGAGCTTGTTGGGCTTCAGCTTGCGCGGGTCGGTGTGGGCGTTCATGGGCGCGACCTCCGGGCCTGATTTGCGCCAGTGTAATCGGTTCGCGGCCGGTTGACCAATACCTGCCACGGATAAGAAAAAAGCCCGCTTTCGCGGGCTTCTTTCAAAATTGGTGCGGTCGAAAGGACTCGAACCTTCACGGGTCGCCCCGTTACCACCTCAAGGTAGTGCGTCTACCAATTCCGCCACGACCGCAATCGCCTTGCAGCGAACACCCGCCCAATAGCAAACCTCCGGGGCATCAACAAGCCCCGATTGATCGACGGATGGATTCACGGGCGGGCCCTACGGCGGCTATTTCAACATGCCCGCGATCTTCTTGGCCAATTCGGGGCTGGTGGTGCGGTAGAGGTCCTCGATCAGGCTTTGGATTTGCTCGCCGGGGACCGGCCTGACCTCGAGGCTGAGGCGTTCGGCCTCGACTAGGAACTCCTTGTCCTTCATCGTGGCTTCGAAGGCCCTGCGCAGGGCGGCAAGACGATCGGCCGGCACGCCGGGTGGTGCGGCAAACGGCCAAGCCATGACCTGGCGGGCAAACATCACCCGGAAGATCTGGCGGTCCTCGTCGGTCTTCGCGTGATCCAGGATCGTGGGCAGGTCGGGCAAGTCGTCGTGCCGGCGCAAGGACAGCTGGGCGACGATCGAGATGGTCTTGTCCTTCAACCACTGTGCCTGGGTCGACTTCACGCTCGACCACGACCAGCCGCAGCGGCCACCGACCTCGCCGCGCTCCATCGCCATCTTGATCTCGTTGCCGCCGGGATAGCCCGAAACGATGCGCAACTTCGTGCCAAGCACGCCGTTGACGATCTTCGCGTACTGCTCGTCGTCGCCGCTGCCGCCGGTGGAGCCGATGATAAGCTCCTGTTTATAGAGTTGCTCGAACTTCGTGATGCCGGTCGAATGCCAGGCGGCGCAGACGGACACTTCGTTGTTGGTGCTGCCGATCCAGCTGAACTTGGTCGCGTCGAACAGGCCGCCCTCCACGCCGAGCAGCGCATTGAAGGCGGCGCCGCGCGCGAAGGTGGCGATCGCGCTCCCGTCCTTGGGGCCTTGGGCGTAGAGCCAGTTCGCCAGGCGCAGGCCGGCCGCGCCCGTCATGTTGCGCGGCACGAGGTTGGGATTGCCGGGGATGTACTTGCCCATTTGGCGAGCCAAGAGGCGCGCGGTGATGTCGTAGACGCCCCCCGCGCTAAGGCCGATGTAAACATCGACGTTGCGGCCCTTGTAGAAGTCGGCGACCGGCGATTGGGTTGCCGGCGATTGGGCGTGCGCTGGAGCGGCGGCGATCAGGCTCAGAACGGCGAGGATCGCGGTTCGCTTGATCATGAAATTCCCCATCACTCGCGCCGGCCGCTCATTTGGCCCAAGCAGGTTCCACCCATTTGGCCACCGACTGGCGGCCGATATTTCCGGTCGCCGGCGGGTTACGGCCAAGGGGCCTAACCCGCCCTACAATTCGAGCTTGAACAGCTGCACCGCGTTTTCCCATGTCAGTTGCTTGCGCTTGGCATCGTCGAGGCCCTTGAGGTGGTGCTCGACGACATTGCGGGAGTGCGGGAACGTCATATTGAAGTGAGGGTAGTCGTTCGACCACATACAATTCTTCGCGCCCCACCACGGGAAGAACCGTGTGCCGACATAGTCCTCGAGGAACGTGCCGTAGACGTGCTCGTTGAAAATTTCACTCGGCTTGCGATTGATCGGCAAGTCGCGGTCCTTGCGGAAGCGCTCGAAGTAGTAGTCCCACTGCTGCAACAGGAACGGTAGCCAGCCGATCTCGCTCTCGGCCATCAGCAGGCGCAGCTTGGGGTGGCGATCGAAGGCGCCGGAGAAGATGAAATCGAACAGTGTGTTGGCGCTGTCGTTGGTCTTCGAATTGACTGCGTCCTTGATGCCCTGGACGCCGCCCTTCTGGCCGGTCTTGATGTAGGAGTGGCCGGTCAGGATGTGGCAGATCACCGGTTGCTCGGCTTCCGCGCACGCGGCCCACAGCCGTTCGTAGTGCGGGTCGGTGAACGGCAGGCGTGGATCGGGAACCTGCCAGATCATGGCGCCCTTCAGGCCCATGTCATGGCCGCGCTGCATCTCCTTGATGCCGCCCTCGATGTCGTAGACCGACACCAGCGGGGCACCGTAGAGGCGCTTGGGGTCGGCCTTGCAGAAGTCGTGCATCCAGTCGTTGTAGAGCTTGAAGGACTCAACTTGGGTCTCGATGTCGTCGATTCCAAACAGCGCCATGCCGTAGTTGGGGAACAGGATTTCGGCCGCGACCCCGTCGGTGTCCTGGTCCGCCAGCCGCAGGTGAGGATCGGTCGCGCCGGGCGGCGAGTTGCGGAACGGCACTTTCGGCAGATGCTCGCGCAGGCGCGGGGTGAGCTGCTGCCAGAGCGCATCGGGCTCCATGACGTGCGAGTCGGTTGAGATCATCTGCGGCATCACCGCGACCTGTGCCGGCGTCAGTGGCTCACCGACCACCGTGCGACGCGGGAAAGTGCGCGCCTGGTCCTCCGACATGCCGGCGAATTTCGAGGCATCAACGGGTAATTCCGGCAT
>CAMDPA010000513.1 GCA_945903565.1 Devosia equisanguinis
CGCGAACCTATGAGAAAGGCATCAAGGTCAGCAAAGCCGAGTTGGCGGCGGTCAAGCTTGTCGGCGATGACTTCCATCCCGAATGGAACTATACAATCAGCCCACGCAGACCGGAGAACTCGTAGCGGTTATTCTGCGATCTGTCCTAACGGCTTGACGCGGCGCGTGTACTTGACCGGAGAGCCGACCACTAAGGCCGACATGGCGCTGTGGGAAAGCGTTCGCTCGACGAGTGATATTCCCTCGCTGCAGCGCTATCTTGATCGGTTCCCGAACGGCGTGTTCGCTTCGACTGCGCGGCAGATGATGGAGCGGCTGACGGCGGAGGTTGCTCAGCGGCAAGCCTCGCTACAGTTCGAGATTGAGCGAAAGGCTCAAGAAGCCAAGCAGGCAGCCGATCTGCAGCGGGCGCTGGACGATGCGCGTAAAGCGCGCGAAGCGTTGTCATCCGCCGAGCGTGAACGCGCCAGCGCCCAGGCGGCCGCCGCCAACGCGAGGGCTGCCGTTGCCGCCGCCACCGAGGAGCGCAATACCGCCGCGCTGCGTGAAGAAGAATTGAGGAAGGAGCAACAGCGCCTGCTGGCAGAAGCCGCTTCGGCATCGGGGCGCTCGACCGCGGAACGAAACGCCGCAACAGCCGAGTTGGAAGGCAAGCTGGCGGCAGTTGCAGGGGATGCCCGGGCGGCGCGCGAGGCCCTGGCCGCAGCCGAGGCAAGGCAGCAGTCCGCCGACCGGGCCGCCCAGGTCGCGCGCGACGCGTCGCAGACGGCAAGCGATCGTGATGCCGCCAGTCGTGTCGCGTTCCTCGCCACGCCGGAATCACCTAATGGCCCTGCCGCCCCGCTCGGGCGTGAGCAGTTGGCGCGCCGTCTTCAAGCCGAATTGAAACGGGTGGGGTGTTACGCCGGCGAGGTTGACGGCGAGTGGGGAGCGGGGTCGCGCACGGCATTGGAAGGGTTTATCAAGCGGACCGGCTTTTTGTTCGATACTGCCAATCCCGGCCTGGAACCGTTGGACGCCGTAGCGAGCCAGCGTGTCCGCATCTGCCCATTGCAGTGCGGCAGCGGCGAGGTCGAGCGCGGCGACCGGTGCATAGCCGCTCCGGCGCGGGTACCTGTTCCGGGCCGGGAAGACGCGCCGGTAAAAACCCGGGTTACGCCGAGGGAGGCGCCGGCAACTCCCAGGGCCGCGACGCGCCCTGATGGCAATCGCTACTCGTTGAGCATCTGGCCGAAAAACACATTGCAGCGGGGACAGACGGTCAGTGCCAACACCCCGTTCGGAAGGCTGACGTGCACGAGCATCGCCGCCAACACGCCACGCGCCTGCAGTTGGCGTTAGGGCCCTGTAGCCCCCTTCAATCCAATTCGAACGCGTCCTTGTAATCCACCGCCAGCGCCGGGTCCTGGTCGCGTTTGTCGAGCACGCAGTTGCCCACGACCAGGGTTTCCATCTCGCAGCCCATGAAGCAGCGGAAGGCGTCTTCGGGCGTGTGGACGATCGGTTCGCCGCGCACGTTGAAGCTGGTGTTCACGACCACGGGGCAGCCGGTGCGCGCCTTGAACGAGGAAATCAGCGCGTGATAGCGCGGGTTGGTTTCCTTGTGCACGGTCTGGATGCGCGCGGAATAATCGACGTGGGTGATGGCGGGAATGTCCGAACGCGGCACGTTTAGCTTCTCGATGCCGAACAGCTGTTCCTGCTCGGCGGTCATCTTGCGGCGGCGGTTCTCCAGCACGTCCGCGACAACAAGCATGTACGGGCTCTCGGCGTCGAGCTTGAAATACTCGCGCGCGTCCTCCGCCAGCACTGAAGGCGCGAACGGCCGGAAGCTCTCGCGGTACTTGATCTTGAGGTTGAGGTTCTTCTGCATCTCGGGATTGCGGGGATCGCCCAAGATCGAACGGGCGCCGAGCGCGCGCGGGCCGAACTCCATGCGGCCCTGGAACCAGCCGACGGCATGGCCGGCATCCAGTGCGTCGACCGTGCGCTCGATGGTGTCGGCGTCGGAGTGGGCGGTGAACTTCGCGCCGGCCTTGGTGAGGCGCTGCTCGATGTCGGATTGCTCGAACGATGGGCCGAGGTAGGTGCCCTGCATGCCGTCCATCGCGCCGTTCCTGTAGCGCGGCTGCTTGGCGTGCAGCGCGTGCGCGGCATAGGCAGCGCCAAGCGCGCCGCCCGCGTCGCCCGCCGCCGGCTGCACCCAGATCCGCTTGAACGCGCCATCGCGCAGGATGTGCCCGTTGGCGACGCAGTTGAGCACGACGCCGCCGGCCATGCACAGGTTGGGGATGCGGGTCGTCTTGGCGAGGTCGCGCGTCATCCGCAGCATCACCTCCTCGGTGACCTTCTGCACGGACGCGGCGAGGTCCATGTCGCGCTGGTTGAGGCGGGTTTCAGCCCCACGCGGCGGCGCGCCGAACAACGCGTCGAACTTCTTGTTCGTCATGGTGAGGCCGGTGGCGTAGTCGAAGTAGCTCTGGTCGAGCCAGAAGCTGCCGTCCTCCTTCAGGTCCATCAGATTGTTGAGGATCAAGTCGACGTATTTCGGCTCACCGTAGGGGGCGAGGCCCATCACCTTGTACTCGCCGGAGTTGACCCGGAAGCCCGTGTAATAGGTGAACGCGGAGTAGAGCAGGCCCAGGCTGTGGGGCCAGTGGATCTCCTTGATCGTTTCGAGGTTCGAGCCGCGGCCGATCGCAACCGAGGTCGTCGCCCACTCGCCGACGCCGTCCATCGTGAGCACCACGGCTTCATCGAACGGCGAGGGATAGTAGGCCGACGCCGCGTGGCTCTGATGATGCTCGGCGAACAGCAGCTTCTCTTCGATGCCCTTGCCGGACGCGGAGAATTCTTTGAAGGATTTCAGAAGTCCCGGCTTCTGGAACAGCTTTTCCTTGAGCCAGACCGGGATTGCCATGGCGAACGAGCGATAGCCGCGCGGCGCATTCGCAAGGTACGTCTCGAGCAGCCGCTCGAACTTCAGCAGCGGCTTTTCGAAGAACACGATGTGGTCGAGCTCGTCGAAGGTGATACCGCCTTCGGCCAAGCAATAGCGGATCGCGTGCTCGGGGAAGCCCGGATCGTGCTTCTTGCGCGTGAAGCGCTCCTCTTGCACGGCCGCGACCGCCTTGCCGTCGACCAGCAGGGCGGCAGCGCTGTCGTGATAAAAGGCGGAGATCCCGAGAATCCGCATTTTTCGGCAATCCCTCGTTGGAGCAGGTTGGGCTCCTCCGCCTCAGGTGCCGCAGGTTGGGTTGCGGTGCGAGGCGGAGGTGCGCTGTGCCGGTCAGGTAGCCCGCGAGCTTGGGACTCGCGGGGTCGGCATCGGTTTGGCGGCAGAGGGCCGCCCGTTGGACTTCAGGTCGAGATCAGAAGACCGTGTAGATGAACGGGGCAATTGCCGTGCCCTGCGCCAGCACCAGCAGCCCGCCGACGAGCAGCAGAATGGCGATGACCGGAAACAGCCACCACTTCTTGCGCGCTATTAACCCGGATCATGCACCAGGGCGATGGCGTTGACCACGGTGGCCGTTGGCGCGCGGCATCGTTCCGTCCGGCGTGACCGGATCGGCGCAGGTGAAATCGTCGTGCAACGCGTCAGGGGTTGATCTGCCTCGTTCGGCGGCTTGTCGG
>CAMDPA010000514.1 GCA_945903565.1 Devosia equisanguinis
GTCTGACACCTCAATGCGCCACGCCCAGATAGGCGTCGATTACGGCTTGGTTCGCCTGCACCTCCCGGGGTGTGCCGTCAGCGATCTTTTGCCCATGATCGAGCACCACGACGCGGTCGGAAAGGTCCATAACGACCCCCATATCGTGCTCGATCAGCGCGATCGTGGTGCCGAGCTGCTCGTTCACGTCGATCACGAAGCGGCTCATGTCCTGCTTTTCTTCCAGGTTCATGCCCGCCATCGGCTCGTCAAGCAGCAGCAACTCCGGCTCGGTCGCGAGTGCGCGTCCAAGCTCCACGCGCTTTTGCAGGCCATACGGCAGCTTGCCGACCGGCATCTTGCGGATGTGCTGAATTTCAAGGAAGTCGATGATCTTCTCCACCGCCTCGCGGTGCGCGATCTCCTCGCGCTGTGCGGGGCCGATGCGCAGGGCCTGGGCAAAGATGCCCCGTCGCATCTTGAGCGTGCGGCCGGTCATGATGTTGTCGAGTGTGGTCATGCCCTTGAACAGGGCGACGTTCTGGAAGGTGCGGGCAATGCCCTGGCTGGCGGCGATGTAGGGCCGCATCTGCTGCCGCCGCTCGCCCTTGTATGTGATGAGGCCCTGTTGGGGGTGGTAGAACCCGTTGATGACGTTGAGCATCGACGTCTTGCCGGCACCGTTGGGACCGATGATGGCGCGGATCTCGCCTTTGCGGATGTCGAACGAGACGTCGCGGATCGCGCGCACGCCACCGAACGACAGCGACACCCCTTCCACAGCCAGGAGCTCGTCACCCCGGGGGGCGACGGTTTCGCTGCTGTCCAGTTCGGCCATCATTCCGCGGCCTCCTTGACAGGTGCGGTTGAGGCGTAGGTCTGGGCTTTAGTGATCCGGATATCGCCCGAGATTAAGCCCTTGCGGCCGTCCTCGAAGGTTACTTCGGTTTCGATGCGGCACTGCGTGCGACCATCATAGAGGGCTTCGATCAGCGGCGCGTAGCGTTCGGCAATGAAGCCACGCCGCACTTTCTGCGTGCGTGTTAGCTCGCCATCGTCGGCATCGAGTTCCTTGTGCAGGATCAAGAAGCGCTCGACCTGGGAGCGGGCCATCGCGGGCTCGGCAGCGAGCGAACGGTTCACCTCGGCGACATGGCCTGCGATCATCTCGTAGACCTGAGGGTGGGCTGCCAATTCCTGATAGCTCGCATATATGATGTCGTGGCGCTCGGCCCAGTTGGCGACTGCCGTCAGGTCGATATTGATGAACGCGGTAACGAACGGGCGATCGGGTCCGTAGGCCACGGCCTCGCGGATGTTGGGGTAGAACTTCAGCTTGTTCTCGATGTATTTGGGCGCATACAGCGAGCCGTCCGCAAGCTTGCCGACGTCGTTGGCGCGGTCGATGATTTTGAGATGGCCGTTGGCGTCGAAGAAGCCGGCGTCACCGGT
Organism: Devosia equisanguinis; assembly: GCA_945903565.1. Taxonomy (GTDB): domain Bacteria; phylum Pseudomonadota; class Alphaproteobacteria; order Rhizobiales; family Hyphomicrobiaceae; genus CAMDPA01. The sequence goes on from CAMDPA010000514.1 coordinate 1,432, forward strand.
TTTCACGAAGCCGTCGGGCGTCATGGTCTCGGTCGTCTTGGCGTCGTCCTTGAAATAGCCGACGAACTGTCCTGGTGATTTATAGATGACCTCGCCGTTGTCGGCGATGCGGATGCTGACGTTGGGCGTCGCGGGGCCAACGGTGTCGGCGCGGATTTGACCGTCGGGCTGGGCGGTGACGTACAAGAACGCCTCGGTCTGACCATAGAGCTGCTTCAGGTTCAACCCGAGCGAGCGGTAGAACGAGAACAGCTCCCGCCCGATCGCCTCGCCGGCGGTGTAGGCGACACGAATATTGGTAAAGCCAAGCACGTTCTTGAGCGGCGCATAGACCAGCAGGTTGCCGAGTGCATACGACAGCCGCGCCGTGAACGGCACCTGTTCCCGGTTCAAGATTTTCTCGCCCCAGCGCTTGGCCACGCCGATGAAATGATGGAACGCTCGCCGTTTCCAGGCGCCGGCGTCCTCGATGCGGATCATGACACGGGTCAGCATGCCTTCGTAGGTGCGTGGCGGTGCAAAATAGAACGTCGGACCGATCTCGCGGAGGTCGCTTGCGGCTGTCTCGGGGCTTTCCGGGCATGCAACGCAGAACCCGGCCACCAGCGACTGAGCAAAGTTGAGGTAGTGATCCCCGACCCAGGCGAGAGGCAGGTAGGCGAGAACCACGTCGTTCTCGTCGAGCTTATCGAAGGTGACGGTGTCCTGCGCGGCGTTGATGCAACCTTGGGCCGATAGCATCACGCCCTTGGACCGGCCCGTGGTGCCGGAGGTATAAAGCATCACGGAGATGTCGCTGCCATTGCCGGCTGCGATCGCGCCCCGCCACCAGGTATCGGATTCAAGCTCGATACCCGCGTCCGACTTAACTCGCGCGGTATTGCGGCCATAGGCCTGCATCTCGGAGAAGGCATGCAGCTTGGTGTGATCGTACTTCAGCAGCCCGCGTTCTTCGTCGTAGACGATGTGCTGGATCAGCGGCAGGCGCTCGGCGACCGACAACAGCTTGTCGACCTGCTCCTGGTCCTCCACCACGGCCATCTTGACTTCTGCGTGGCCAAGAACATAGGCGAGTTCGTCCGCGACGCTGTCGGCATACACAGGCACGGGCACGCAGCCGAGGCTTTGCACGGCCAGGAACGTCCAGTACAGGCGCGGGCGGTTGGTGCCCAGGATCGCGACCTTGTCGCCGCGCTTCAGGCCCAGGGCATTGAGTGAGATGGCGAAATCACGGACTTCTCCGCGCAACTCAGCCCACGTCCATGTCTGCCAGATGCCGAAGTTCTTGAACCGATAGGCCGGACGTGCCGCAAAACGCTCAGCGTTGCGCACCAGGAGCTTGGGAAACGTGTCGAATGCGCCGTCCTGGCGCGATGCTGACAGCGGCTCCGTCACGCTAGCTCATCCTCCCATGCCGTTCTGGCCCATGCGATCGCGCATGTCCTGCCCTGGCTTCGCACTATGGCGCGCGCCGGGGTCATTATAGCCCTCCATGTAAGCGGCAGACTTCGGCGAACACAAGTTCGGCTTTGGTCTCACACCGAAAAGTGTCTGGCCGTGAACGGGTGTGCGTTCCCCCGGTAGATTTGAGATGACTGCCCGCCTACAGTGCCCAGAACCAACTTCCAGCACGGATGGACGCCCAAATGACATCGGAACTCTATCACCTCATCGGCGGCAAACGCGTGAAGGGCCGTTCGGGCAGGTTCGGCGACGTGTTCTGGCCGATGACCGGCGAGGTCGCGGCCAAGGTGCCCCTGGCGGACGCTTCCGAGGTGCGCGCTGCGGTCGAGAATGCAAAGGTGGCGCAGGTCGCTTGGGCGGCCACCAATCCGCAGCGGCGCGCGCGCGTGCTGGCGAAGTTCGTCGAACTGCTGAATCGCGACATGGATACGCTGGCCATGGTGCTGGCGAAGGAGCACGGCAAGACCATCCCCGACGCCAAGGGCGACATCCAGCGCGGGCTCGAGGTGGCGGAGTTCGCGACTGGTGCGCCCCACCTGATGAAGGGTGAATACACCGAGGGCGCAGGCCCCGGCATCGACATCTATTCGATCCGCCAGCCGTTGGGCGTGGTGGCGGGTATCACGCCGTTTAATTTTCCGGCGATGATCCCGATGTGGAAGTTTGCGCCTGCCATCGTGTGCGGCAACGCCTTCATCCTGAAGCCGTCCGAGC
>CAMDPA010000515.1 GCA_945903565.1 Devosia equisanguinis
ATGCGCAAGCCATCCAATGACTTGATCGTGCGCGTGTTCGACCTGGGATTGGGCATCGGCCATGACGGTCCTCATCGCGAATCGAAAGGACCTGCATAGATTCAGCATTCTCCCGCCGTGTCACCTACAGATTCATGCAATCGCCTTGACCTTGCCACCTCCGCCATTGTCGCGCCCCCAACTTCCGTCTAGTCTCGGTACTAATACGGATCGAGGAGGACACCATGACCACCCGACGGACACTGCACGCGATCGCAGGCGCGCTGTGCCTCGCCGCGATGTCGGCGGCGGCACCAACGCTCGCGCAAGCCCCGGCTGCTGTTGCGATCGATGCCGACGACATCGGCGGCGTCGTGCGCAGCGCCAAGGGCCCCGAGGCCGGCGTGTGGGTGATCGCGGAGACGACCGACCTGCCGACCAAGTTCGCGCGCAGCGTCGTCACCGACGACCAGGGCCGCTACGTGATCCCGGATCTGCCGTCGGCCAACTATCAGGTGTGGGTGCGCGGCTACGGCCTCGTCGACAGCGCCAAGCAGGCGGCCAAGCCCGGCCAGCAGCTCAATCTCACAGCGACCGTCGCGCCTTCGCCTGCCGCCGCCGCGCAGTATTACCCGGCGATCTACTGGTACACGATGATGGAGATCCCGCCGGCGACCGCGTTCGGCGCCGGCAACAAACTCGGCATTCCCCCCAACATCACGCGCGACAACTGGCTGCGCCAGATGAACAACGTCGATTGCGTCGGTTGCCACCAGCTCGGCCAGCTCGGCACACGCACGATCCCCAAATCGCTCGGCGAGTTCAAGACGCACGAGGACGCGTGGATGCGGCGCATCCAGTCCGGCCAGTCCGGCGAGATGATGGTCAACCGCATCGCCGGCCAGTTCGGCGGCGCGCCCTTCAAGTTCTTCGGCGAGTGGACCGAGCGCGTCGCCAAGGGCGATTTGCCCAAGCACACGCCGCGGCGGCCCACTGGCGCGGAACGCAATCTCGTGGTGACGTCGTGGGAGTGGTCGCAGCCCAACAAGTACCTGCACGACTTGATCTCGTCGGACCGGCGCTTTCCAACGGTGAACGCCAATGGCCCGCTCTACGGCTCGCCGGAGTATTCCACGGACGAGATGCCGATCCTCGATCCGCTGACCAACAAAGTGACGTACTTCAAGATGCCGGTCGCGGACCCGGGCATGCCGGTCTCGCTCGGGCCAGGTCATGCCGGCGCCGTGAAGCCGACCGCGCCGTCGCCGTACTGGGGCGAGGACATCCTGTGGGATACCAAGGCCAACAACCACAACGCCATGTTCGGCAAGGATGGTCGCGTGTGGAGCGCCGCCAACGCGCGCGGCATGGACAATCCCGCGTTCTGCAAGAAGGGCTCGGACCATCCCTCCGCCAAGGTGTTCCCGCTCGACCGCTCGCCGCGTCAGGTCACGGTGCTCGATCCCAAGACGATGACCTACAAGTTCGTCGACACCTGCTTTGGCACGCACCATCCGCAGTTCGGCTACGACGCCGACAATACGTTGTGGCTGTCGGGCACGGGGCAAGTCGCGGGCTGGGTCAACACCAAGGTGTTTGACGAGACCGGCGATAGCGCGAAGGCGCAGGGCTGGTTCCCGTTCGTGCTCGACCTCAATGGCAACGGCAAAGTCGACGAGGGCTGGGCCGAGCCGGGCAAACCCGAAGCCGGCAAGGATATGCGGCTCAACCCGGGCTCGGGTCCGTACGCGGTGATGCCGCATCCCACCGACGGCTCGGTCTGGTACACGACCGGCGTGTTCGGCGGCGCGCCGGGCTTCCTGCGCTTTGATCCCAAGACGCAGCTGTCGGAGATCTACGCGATGCCCAAGCCCGGCATCGGCATCCGCGGCGGCGACATCGACAAGAACGGCGTGCTGTGGGGCTCGGGCTCGGGCGGCCATCTCGTCAGCTTCGACCGCAGCAAGTGCAAGGCGCCGCTCAACGGGCCGAACGCTACCGGCAACCACTGCCCCGAAGGTTGGGGGTTCCACAGGTATCCCGGCCCCGGTTTTGAGGGCGAGCAGTCGAGTGCGGAGGCGAGCTATTACACGTGGGTCGATCACCACAACACGCTCGGCCTCGGTGAGAACGTGCCGATCTCGACGGCGAACCTGCAGGACGGTTTCGTCGCCTACAAAGACGGCCAGATGATCCTGCTGCAGATTCCCTATCCGATGGGATTCTACGCCAAGGGCCTCGATGGCCGAATCGACGATCCCAATGCCGGCTGGAAGGGCCGCGGGTTGTGGTCGACGAACGGCGACCGCACGCCATGGCTGATGGAAGGCGGCAAGGGCGCCCGTCCCCGCGCCGTGAAGATCCAGGTCCGGCCCGATCCGCTGGCGAAGTAAGTTGCACCGTAGGGCGGGTAAGCGCGGGAGCGCGCAACCCGCCGGCGGAGTTCCCAGCCCAGGCGGGGTGCACGGCACGTGCCGCTTACCCGCCCTACAGCAGAGAGCGACAATCAGCCGGACAACCCCAGACGCGCGCATGACCTCGCTGTTTCTGGCGGTGGTCCTAATCGTGCTCGTGCCCCTCGTGGCCGAGGCCCAGCAACAGCGCCGCGGTCCGCCCGGTCCTCCTGGCCCGCAGATCAACTACGAGGCCGTGCTTTACAACCAACCGCGCCTGATCGACGAGGTGATGGCCAGCATCCTGCCCTCGGACAAGGCCGCCCCCAGCACTTATTTCCTCGGTTTTGCGGCGTGGTCGGAGCAGGAGGTGTTCATTCGCGAGATCGCGCAAGCCCGCGATATCGTCGATGACCGGTTCGGCACGCGTGAGCGCTCGCTGCTGCTCGTCAATCACGTTACGGCACTGGAGGAAGTGCCGCTCGCCAGCGTGACCAACCTCGGCATCGTGCTCAACCGCCTCGGCAAGCTCATGAACGTCGAGAAGGATACGCTGATCCTGTTCATGACCTCGCACGGCATCGAGAACGTGTTTGCCGTGCACTTTCCAGCCTTCCCATTGAACAATCTGACACCACAGCGGCTCGCGGGAATGCTCGAACGCTCCGGCATCCGCAATCGCATCGTCATCATCTCGGCCTGCCATTCCGGCAGCTTCATCCCCGCGCTCAGCCACCCGACGACGCTGGTCATGACCGCCTCGCGGGCCGACCGCTCATCGTTCGGCTGCAGCAACGAGAACGACTGGACCTACTTCGGGAACGCGCTGTTCAACCACGCGCTGCGCGAGACGACAGCGCTGCCGCAAGCCTTTGCCAGCGCCAAGCAATTGATTGCCGGGTGGGAGGCGAAGGAGAAGCTCAAGCCCTCCGAGCCGCAGATTTTCGTGGGTGACGGTATCGGGCCGGTCATCGATCGGTTGGCCGGACTTCCTCTCCCGTCTGCCCCAAGCCGGAAACCAAACTAACGCGGCAAGCCCGGTCGACATCGTCAACATCGAACGTGGCAGTACTGACAGGGGAATCGCTCGAAGATGATCAGCCCACGCCATAGAGGATGTCCTTGAGATAGCCGGTATTCCAGCCGGCTCGTTTGCGGCGGAGCTTGAGGCTCGACTTGGTTCTCGTGGTGGCCATCAGGTTCATCGCGATGTGGTTGCAAAT
>CAMDPA010000516.1 GCA_945903565.1 Devosia equisanguinis
GCGCTGCGCAAGGGCGCGGCCCGCACCGTGAAGGCGCTGATGAAGCTGATCGGCCGCCTCATCAAGACGTTTGCACCCGACGAGTGCGCGAACTACTTTCGCCACGCCGGATACGGGTAGCGACCCAGATCAGGTGGAAAATGATCTAGGCAACGGTTTGGGTTCATTTGACCGTGACGTTGAACTCGATGCGGCGGTTACGAGCCATGTTGGTGGGTGTGTCGTTGGGGGCTATCGGGCGTGTCTCGCCATAACCCATTGCGGCCAGGGACGTTGCCGGTACGCCGGTCCCGACCAGATAGCTCCGCACGGAGTTCGCCCGGCGCTCCGACAGGCGCTGATTGGCATTGGGGTCGCCCATGCTGTCGGTGTGGCCCTCGACCTCGACCACGAAATCGGGGCAGCCCTTGACGATCTGCGCAAGTGCGTCGAGCGTCTGATGGCTGCGAAAGTCCAGCTCTGCACTCGCAGTATTGAAGACGATGGTACCAGCATCGGTGGCCGCGATAAGGGCGGCTTGGCACCGCCGCGCTTCATCCGCGCGTTGGCCCGCAGCCGTGGCGGCTGCCATCGCTCGGCGAATGCGGCCCTCTACCGACACGGATGGGATGAACGCCGTCTGCCTGGGCGAACTCGCAGGCGGGGCGAACGATGGGGGCGCGGCCGGGGATGAGAAGAGAACGGCAATATTGCCGACCAAAACTGTACTGGCTGCTGCGGCGAGCGACCAAAGCCAAAGTTTCACGGTCGAATTGCCGGGCTGGAGCGCAACCGCGGCGCCCCCGCGCGGCCTGCTGATACTCTCGGCAAGACTCGCCATGTCGCTGCCAAAGCGCTCGTATGCGACATCGCGCGACGGGCGCGATGCCAGCGCGCGGATGTCCTCTGGCAAGTCCTCGGGGCGAAGCGACGGCGGCATGCTGCCTTCCCTGCCGACCCTCACCGGAATGACTGCCATTCCCCGCTGCAGGGCGGCGGAGATCTGCTCACGCACATAGTCGCGTTCGCCACTTGCCGCGTGCGCCCGCAGCAGCTCCATCCAGCGCGGGCCGATGATCGCAATCATTGCGTCGTAGCCGCCGAGCGTAATGCCTTGGTCCCGGCCCAACTGCTGCTCTGGAACGGCCCCATCGATGTCCATCACGACATCAGAACGTCCAAAACGGGCGGCCAAGCCGTCCCGAATCCTGCGCGCATCTGCCGGCACGTCCTCACGCCGGAAATTGACGAAGATCTTGGTCACGCTACAGTTCCAAGCAAATTCCAACAGATCGGCTATGTTATTCAAGAAAGCTTGTCAGCGCCAAGGCGAACAAAGCGCAGGCTTAAGGCGCTCGAGGCACGTACCCGTCAATCGTTGCGCGGCAACGTCACCGGCTCGTTGCGCTCTGCCGAGATGTCGGCGGCGACATAGACCTCCATTACGAGGCGGGCTTCGGCGGGCTTGACCATGAGCGGCTTGCCGCGCGCCACGCAGTCGATGAAGTAGTTCGTCTCGGTCGCCATCGGGCCTTCGAACACGTGGCCGACGAACTCGCCGGGCATCGTCGACATGGGATAGCGGATGCCGTGCTGGTTGGTGTTGAGCGTCACCTCCGAGCGGTCGTCGTAGATCGTCAGTGCGCCCTCGGTGCCGATGATCTGCATGTAGGTCTGACAGTACTGGGGATGGCCGGGCGGCATGATCACGCCGGCGCCAACCGTGAGCGTGGTGCCATCGTCGAGTGTGACCATGATCCATTGATGGTCGGGCGCGTTGGACGTGCCCTTGGCCATCCGCTTTGCCGAGATTTGCGAAAACACGCGGATCGGCTTGCGCGGCGCGAGGCACCACAGCAGGAAGTCGAGATCGTGCGTGGCCTCCATCGCGGCGAGCGACAGTTTCGTGCGCCCCTGGATGCGGCCACCTAGGTCGGCGGCGAGATTGCGGCTCGACAGCGCCGTGACGGGCTCGCCGAGCGTGCCGTCATCGATCACTTTCTTGATGTAGGCGACGCGCGGGTTGAAGCGCTGTGAGTAGCCGACGGACAGCACCAAGCCCCGCTTCTCGGCAAGCTCGATCAGCTCGTCGGCCTCGTGCCGCTGTTGGGCGATCGGCTTCTCGATCAGCACGTGCTTGCCGGCGAGCAGGGCTGCCTTGCAAATGGGATAGTGCGTGTTCTCAGGCGTCGTGGAGATCATCACCATCTTGACGTTTGGATTAGCGAGAATTTCCCGGTAGTCGGTTGTGAACGACGCGGGTTTCGAGAGCTTGACGACTTCATCGAGCCGGTCCGGCTTGATGTCGCAGATGTGGAGCTTCGTAATCTGCGGATTGTCGGCCGCCGTGATCGCCCGGATGCCACCGCACCAGCCCACGCCGATAATGCCGATCTCGATGCCCATGGTGGTCGTTTCCCTCGTGGCCCGGCTCTGACGCCAAGCGGTTGTCTTGGGCGGCGTTTTGCCCGCGACCGGCTTGGAAGTCCAGGGGGGAGGACCACGGCGAGATGGGCGGCCTTGGAGCAGGGGGCGCTGGGGCACCTTCACAACCTGCCGCACGCCGTGCTTCTGTCCAGCCCCGTACCCCAATTCGACCAGCACGAAGGACACCAAGCCCATGGCGATCACGAACAAAACCTCTGCAACTCACGACACGCCGAAGAAGTACAAGGACATCCTGTTCGAGGTGAAGGACCAGGTGGCCTGGGTCTCGATCAACCGCGAGGAGGTGATGAACGCCTTCCGCGAGCAGACCCTCGACGAAATGATCGACGCGCTGTCGTCGACCCGCACCGATCCGATGATCGCGTGCGCGGTGATCCGTGGTGCCGGTGAGAAGGCGTTCAGCGCGGGGGGCGACTTCCACGCCATGATGAAGCTCAACCGCGCCAACGCCCACATGTGGAGCGACCGCATGCTGGCGCTCGCGATGACCATCCGCGGCCTGCCGATTCCGGTCATCGCGATGGTCCACGGTCCTTGCGTCGGCGGCGGCCACGAGGTCGCGCTGTGGTGCGATATGGTGATCTCGGCGGAGGACGGCGTGTTCGGCCAGACCGGCGCGCGCGTCGCCGCCTGCCCGACGGTCGGTGCCACGCAGTACCTACCGCGCATCGTCGGTGAGCGCATCGCACGCGAGATGATCTTTTGCGCGCGTACCTTCAAGGCCAAGGAAGCCGTCGAGGTCGGCCTGATCAACAAGTGCGTGGCCAAGAAGGACCTGATGGCCGAAACGCTGAAGTGGTGCGAGACGATGAAGGGCCATTCCTCGCAGACGTTGCGCGCCACCAAGAAGTCGCTGAACCACGAGTCCGACCAGCTCTACGCCTCCTGGCAGCACGGCATGGAACTGCTCGCCAACATCTGGGGCACAGAGGAAAGCCTGGAAGGGATGCAGGCGTTCCTCGATAAGCGCAAGGCCGACTTCAACCAGTTCCGCCGCAAGAACATGAGGTGGCCCCGCTTGTTCGGACAGATTTTCCGCTGCGATAAGTGGAGGCTCTGCCGGGGTTAGACTGCCGAGCGGATCGGCAGGATGCAGTGTGGTCCGAAGTATGCCCGATCGGGCGTCATGCCGTCGAGGCTCGAGTGCGGGCG
>CAMDPA010000517.1 GCA_945903565.1 Devosia equisanguinis
GCGGCTGGCGGTGCGCTGCATGTCCTTCATGATCATTTCGCCCATGCCCTGATTGTGCCGGCCGGTGCGCGGGTTCTTGCCGCCGGCGAAGATCGTGCCCCACCAGCCGCCCGCGCCTGCCTGCTGCTCCTCGTCCTCTTTCGGCGCGGCTTTGTCGAGCATCTCCTTGGCCGAATCGCGCTCCTGGCGGTCCTCGTACTTGCCGAACACCGGGCTGTGCTCGATGCAGCCGCGCCGCTCGGGCTCGGTCAGCGGCCCGATCCGCGCTTCCGGCGGGCAGATCAGCACGCGTTGCACCATCGACGGCTCGCCCTTGTTCTCGATGAACGAGACCAGCGCTTCGCCGACCTTCAGCTCCTTGATCGCCTCGGCCGTATCGATATCGGGGTTCTGGCGGAAGGTCTTGGCGGCCGTCTCGACGTTCTTCTGCTCCTGCGGCGTGAACGCGCGAAGGGCGTGCTGCACACGGTTGCCGAGCTGGGCCGATACCGAGTTCGGCACGTCCATCGGGTTCTGCGTCACGAAGTACACGCCGACGCCCTTCGAGCGCACGAGGCGCGCGATCTGCTCGATGCGCTCAAGCAGCGGCTTGGGCGCGTCAGTGAACAGCAAATGCGCCTCGTCGAAGAAGAACACGAGCTTGGGCTTGGGCTGATCGCCGACCTCGGGCAGCGTCTGCCACAGCTTCGACAGCATCCACAGCAGGAACACGGCATAGAGGCGCGGCGCCTCCATCAGCTTGTCGGCGGTCAGGATATTGACGATGCCGCGCCCATCCGGCGCAGTACGCACGAAGTCCTTGATGTCGAGCGTGGGCAACCCGAAGAAGTGCCCCGCGCCCTGCTCCTCCAGCACCAGAATGCGCCGCTGAATCGCGCCGACCGAGGCCGTCGCCACATTGCCGTACTTGGTCGTGATCTCCTTGCCGCGCTCAGCGATGCTGCTGACGATGGCGCGCAAATCCGCAAGATCATCGAGCGGCAGCTTCTCGTCGGCGGCCACGCGAAACGCGATGTTGAGCACGCCTTCCTGGACCTCGTTGAGCTCCAGCATGCGACCGAGCAGCAGCGCCCCCATGTCGTTGACGGTCGCGCGGATCGGGTGGCCCTTCTCGCCGAACACGTCCCAGAACACGGTCGGAAACGCTTTGTTTTCGTAGCCCTCGATGCCCAACTCATCGATGCGCTTTTGCACGAACGGCTTGGGCTCGCCGATCGCTGCGATGCCCGACAGATCACCCTTGATATCGGATGCAAACACCGCGACGCCCGCTTCGGAGAAACTCTCGGCCAGCGTCTGCAGCGTGACCGTCTTGCCGGTGCCGGTGGCGCCGGTGACCAGGCCGTGCCGGTTGGCCAGACGAAGCTCCAGCAGCGCGGGCCCAGCCTCGCTCTTGCCGACGTAGATCTTGTCGCCCTGCAGCATGGGGATGCTCCTGTCGTCTTAGGCCGGCTTCACACGGCGCGCGGTCGTCGACCACACCGGGAACGCCCCCGGCGACGCTGGATACGATTCTATCGTGGCCTCAATTTGCACGCTCCCCGCCACATTGCAATTATCGGTTGCAGCCGAAACTCTTGTTTTGCACGGGGGATTATGCGGGATCGGCAGCGATCCGGCGCGCGTGACCGCAGTCGCCGGGCAACGCCCGCCCGGCAGCGATCCGGCGCTCTTGCGCCGCAGTCGCCGGGCAAGCAAAGCCCCCCGGCGCCGCGAAGCGGAGTCGGGTGACGCAAGCAACAAGGTGCGGGGCGGCAAGGCCTCGAACATTTTAGTAGTTGGATGCGGCCCGCGCCGCCCCGCTATGCACAACGGGGGTGGGCCCCCTTTACGGATCGCGGCACCGCCGTCCTTCGGCGCATCCGAAGAGCCGAAGTTGGACAGGATTCTCGCCCCGTCCGGCAGTGATCCCCCAGAGGCAGCTGATGTCCCCTGGCGTATCCGGCACACTCCCCCCACCCACAGGTTCCCAGCTCGAGCCTGCGCCCCGGCGTGTGCGGAAGGATTTGGGGAGGATGCGCTACCTGGCGAGGGCGGGGATAAGTTGGGTGGTGAAGGTGGGTTGGGACGGTGGTTGTAGACCGTGTTTCTACCCTCACGCGACGTGGTCGATTGATCACCTCGACGTAGTAGCAGCCGCGAAGAACGTGGTCGAAGCTGTTCGCTGCCTCTGTCGCGAGGTAGAAAGTGGAGAGATGACGAGGTCGGGTCAAGCTTTTCGCGAAGCCCGACATATCCCCTCACGACGTTTACCATTGCATGTCGGGTCTCGTGCCTCGACCCGACCTACGACTGCGCCGTTGATGGTGGCTGTCCCGCTTTATTCTATTTATTCATCTTTCAGCAACGAGACATTTCCCCAATATTCAGAGGTACGATCTAGCTTGGACCACATTGAAATTATGAATGAGGGCAACGTGCAGCATTCCTACAACGAGATGCAAGCTGCCGGATTTACGCCTGAGCTGATTGCCGATGTCATTGCTGCAGACGCACGACGGCTCGCCGGGCGCCCGGATCAATTGGCTCGGCGAGCCAGCATCTATCGCGACCTATACATCGAATCCGGACGAAATTTCATATTCCCGTTGATTGCCGCCCATGGAGCTGTATGGGGCTGTTGGTACCTCATCGTCGGGCAACTCTTTGCACGCGTGTTCAATCTTGTCGACTGGCGCACTCCCCCGTCACACAAACGGGTAGAGAGCTTCGATCGATTCGTTGATGCAATCAAAGTCATCAACAGTGATGTCATGATCGAGTGCTACATCACGTTTCACCTCAGCCGAACACTGGGGCGGCATCCGATCACTGAGGCGCGGATTGCGCCCAGCCTGATTGAACTACTGCTTGACATGCATACCGCAACGCGAGAGGGCCAGCTTCAGTCCCTCGACGCTCAACGCCGCCTCTATGAGTGCTTCTTTCGCCACGAACAGGAACGTGTCGCCGCTCCGGCAGTATCGAACGCATTCGCTCAACTCGATTGGCCGGCCATGCACGCCTTGTCCCGCAAGCCATGGGTCTGGCTGGCCTATTTTCATAAGGGCCGCAGCCTGAACTTCAAGGATTTTTCCCATCCTGACGAACGCATCGAGAAGGGGTTGGTGGCATTCGACCGTGCCGCCGAATTGGGTTGGGCAAACATCGAACTCTTACTTTTGAAGAATCCACTCTTTCCAGGAAGTTTGAAAGTCTGGACCTCCTGCGCGAATTTATGGTGGCGTGGAATTCCGTTCAGCACAGCACATCGCCTCCTGCGCGAATGTCGAGACTACTGAAAACATTTCAATTTCTGGCGCACCTGGGATGCTGGCATTTCAAGGCGGCAACACCGCGCATGCATTGACGTCGGTTCGTGTCGTTCACGTCGAACTATGGCTACAAACATGCCTGGCCCCACACACGCCCGCACCCAATGTCAGTAGCTTTTGGACTTGTCTGGTTTTGATAGCACACGACTTGGCCGCTTCGGCGGGTTCGGATGATCATCGGCGGAAGCAGGGGACGCCGATGATGTCGAGAGAGGCGCGAGCCGTCAGGCGGCGCACCTCTTGGCTTTGCG
>CAMDPA010000518.1 GCA_945903565.1 Devosia equisanguinis
ACAGCAAACGGGTACGTCCCGCGTCGTCGAAACGGTCGCGAAAAGGATTTCCACGAAACGGGTGGTCAACCTTGGCGATCCAGCCTGACACCGGGTGGACATTAGATGTCAGGCTAACGGCAGCGTCGTTTCGGATCGTCGATGCAGGCAATTGGCCAGTACTTCTCAATCATCCGCGACGAGCAGAAAAAGAAGTGGTTTCGGACTTCGCAGGCAGTGTCGAAGCGCTGTCTTCCGAGCACGGAACTCGCTGCCGACAGCTATGCGTTCGACATGCTCTTTGGAAAGGTGAACGAGCAAGCGGACCCGAGCAAGCTCGGAGCCGAGGCTTGGCTCGACCGATACGATGCGGATCGCTTCGGCATGTCCGAACACTTGTTCAGACTGCCGGCCAAAAAGGTGGTCACGCTTCTCTTCATAGAATACGCGGACATGCTGACGTAGTGACGCGATGCGACACATAACGGACGAGGTCATTGATGCTCTCCGCGGATGCTCTCCGCGCCGCCACCCTCAAGTCCCTCCACGTCCGCTTCTGGGACTCGCCACCAGCATCTCCGGCGCATGGCGAGGGGTTACTCACGCTCACTACTTCGCTTCCGCCCAGCATGGCCTCGCTGGCCAAGCGCGAACGCCCCGCATATGATACTCTCCGCAAGTCATGGTCAGTCATGACCCGAGCGATGATCTGGACCTCTCCGGACCCCCGTGAAGACAGTGAGATAGTAAGATAGGGAGTGAGACATGGCGATGCGGGATACGGCAATCGTCGCGTATGCGGAGACCAAGATCGTTCAGAAGAGCGATCGCGACATTTGGGAACTCGGCGCGGAGGTGCTGGAAGCCTTGCTCGACAAGACCGGCATGGAGAAGGGCGAGATCGACGGGCTCGTCCTGTCGGGATCGCAGACCGGTGCGGGCAATCCGTTCTGGTCGCAGGCCACGGCCGACCAGCTCGCACTCGAGGTCGATTATTGCGGCATATCCGACATCGGCGGCTGCGGGCCTACGGGAGCGGTCGCCCGCGCGGCAGCTGCGATAGAAGCCGGATTATGCGAGACCGCGTTGTGCCTGTTCGCGGACACCCCGTCGCGTGAGAACAACACGCGACAGCGACACTATCAGGCCGAATGGACGGTCCCGCTCGGCGTGCTCGGCCCCCCGACGTCGTTCGGCTTCATCACATGCCGCTATCAGGAGCAGTTCGGCCTAGACTACCGCATGCTCGGCAAACTCGCGGTGGCGCAGCGCAACGGCGCCGTGTTGAACGATCTTGCCTGCGAAAAACTGAGATCGCCGATTACCATCGACGACTATGTCAACTCGCGCATGATCGCCGAGCCGGTCCGTCTGCTCGACAGTGTGATGGTATGCGACGGGGCAAGCGGTCTCATCATGACATCCAAGAAGAACGCTGCGAAGAAGGGCTTCAAGAAGGCCGCGTTCATCAAGGGATACGGCGAGAAGACGAGCTACCAGTTCGCTGAGAACATCGTCGATGTCACGGATACCGGTCACATGCCGGCCGGCCAGAAGGCCTTCAAGCAGGCTGGCATCACGGCAAAGGATGTTCGCTCGTTTCACCCCTATGACGACTTCATCATCGCCATGATTCTGCAAATGGAGATGATGGGGTTTTGTAAGAAGGGGCAGGGCTGCGACTTCATCCGCGAGCACGACTTCAACTTCAACGGCGACCTGCCGCTCAATACCGGCGGAGGTCAGATCTCGGCAGGTCAGGTCGGCCTTGCCGGTGGCGGCACCAATCTCGTCGAAGCGGTGCGCCAGTTGTTCGGTGAGGCGGGCAAGCGCCAGGTCAAGGACACCACCAACGCGGTCGTCACCGGCATCGGCGGCATTCCCTATAGCCGCAACTGGAACACCTCGGTCGTGATGGTTCTCACGCCGAACGGCTAACCGATGCTTGCGAAAGGCTATCCCATGGTCACCGTCAACGACACTTTGGAAATCCCACGCGGCGCACCGACTTCGCGCTCGTTCTCGCAGCCGTTCTGGGACGGCACGAAGGAAAAGAAGCTCAAGATCCAGTTCGACAAGAGCGTCGGCAAGTTTCAGTGGTTGCCGCGCGCGACGAGCCGCTTCACCGGCCGCAAGAGCGTACTCGAGTGGCGCGAGGTGAAGGGCGAGGGCGAGATCTTCTCCTTCACGCTCGTCCACCGCGCCCGGCCGCCGTTCCAAGGCAAGGAGCCATTCTTCATTGCCGTGGCGACCTTGCCCGAGGGCGTGCAGATTATGGCCAATACGGTCGGCATTACGGCCGAGGAGATGAAAGTCGGCCTCGAGGTGAAGCCCTACTGGCACCCGCTGCCCGACGGCTATCACATGCTGATGTGGCAAAAGGCTTGAGCGCGGAGGCGGGCCAGCCGCTGTTCTTGTTGCGGGAAGGTCGCCAGTAGTGCGGCGCTCCTTGCCTATTGCGCATGGATGCACCGGTACCGAGGCCCCGCTTTCCCGCCCAACGGTGTGAGGCTGCAATGTCCGGCAAATCAGTTGGCGGCGCTGCTGCCGTCGAGCACTTCATCCGTCCGCGGTCGATCGCGATTGTCGGGCTGTCGTCGAAGCCCGGCTCGGCCGGCATGAACCTGCTCGCCAATCTGACCCTCAACGCGTTCGCCGGTGACATCCATCTCGTCGGCCGCAGTGGCGGGGCGGTCGACGGCAGGAACGTCCAGACCGACATCGCCCAGTTGCCCGAAGGCATCGACCTCGCAATTTTCGCCTTACCCGAGACCGGAGTGAAGGCCGCGCTCGAGGCGTGCGTTCGACGCAAAGTGAAGGCGGTCGCCGTGCTCGCGTCTGGTTTTGCCGAGGTCGGCGATCGCTCCAGCCAGGACGAGATCGCGCGCATCGCCCGCGACGGCGGCATAGCGCTGCTGGGACCGAACTGTTTCGGCTATACGAACTTCGTCGACGGCTTCCACGCCGCTTTCGTCGCCGTGGCTAAGGTGCCTCGCCTCAATCCCGGCCGTGATCCGTGCGTTGCGATCCTGTCGCAAAGCGGTGGCGTGATGTCTCACATCCGTCAGGGCCTCGAGCTGCGCGACATTCCCGCCGCCTACACGATCTCGACAGGTAACGAAGCGGGCCTCGGCCTCGCCGACTTCGTCGACTTCCTCGCCGACGATCCGGTGACGCGCCTGATAATCGCCTACGTGGAGGAAGTGCACGAGCCGCAGGCGTTCCTCGCCGCAGCAAGGCGCGCGCGTGCAGTCGGCAAGACCGTCATGATGATGCACCCTGGACGGACCGAGGCTGCGAAAGTGGCGGTCAGCTCCCACACCGGTGCGCTGGCCGGCGATCACGTCGTGATGCGCACGATGGTCGAGCACGCCGGCATCGTGGTCGCGGACAGCATCGACGAGCTTATCGATGCTGCCGAGGTCCTTGCACGCTATCCCGCGACAGTGCCGCACGGTCCTGGCATCCTCACCTTCTCCGGCGCGCTGTGCGCCATCTACCACGACTTTTGCGCGGAGATCGGACTGCCCGTTCCGCCGCTTTCGGCGACGGGCGAGGCCATGCTGCGAGCCGCGCCGCC
>CAMDPA010000519.1 GCA_945903565.1 Devosia equisanguinis
GAGCAGCTCGTCACGCACCCGCCGCGGACGATGCGGATGCTGGTCGACGAGACGAGGCGTTGTAGATGGTACGGGTCAGTTCAGAGGACGACCTGAGCCAAGGGGATAGGTATGGTAACTACGCCTATACGCGTCATCCCAACCGGTACTTCAATGCCGAGGCTCCCCATTATCTCGGCCCGCACCATCGCTTGTTCCAGCCGAGTATGGTCAGCTATTCCGAGCGCCTTCACTCGCCTGGTTTTACAGTACCACCTCCTTTCGAGTTCGCTCCGCAGGACGCGTTCTTCATCCACTGCAACTGCCTCGTGCGCAGCGTCGGCCAACGCCTCGCCAAGCTTCGTCGATATGAGGCCATCTCACCGCTGTCCTCATGGAGGTTCGCCGACGAGTACGTGCCGGAGCTTTTTGAACCGTCCACTGACGCCGCCAATGACGGGCTCGACGAGTTCACGCCCCTACTCGCCACATTGCAGGCGTCGACCGAGGAGGAGGAGGCCGTGTTGAAGCCGGGCGAATTGTGCACGATCGAAAGCGAGGTCGCGCGAGAGCAGCAGGCCGTTGGCCAGCGGGCCGCAGATTACAAAAAGCGATTAGCTCGACAAATTGTACGCTACGGCGAGCCGGTTGGCCACGGCCTCAACCGATATCGCACCACGCTGGCGGCGGGCATTGACTTCATCTGCCCTGGCCTGCCCGAGTTTCTCAGCGAGGTCAGAGGCCTCTCGATAAGCGAACACTGGGGGCGCTGGTCCGAGGGGCCTCAACTCATGCTCGTGTTCGACCGGCCTCTTCCCGATAGCTTTTTGCTTAACCTGGCCGCTCGGCCCTTTGGGCCAAACATCAATCGGGACATCGCGGTGACCGTGGGGTGCTTCTCTGCCAGCATGAGAATGACCAAATATAGCAGCGTTGAGCACCGGATCCACGTGAGAGATCACGGTCGCGCCGATACCATCTGCTTTTCGATTCCTGAACCTACCGCTCCGTCCTCGCTCGGCAGATCGACCGATGATCGTCTGCTCGGGATCGGAATAACCAGCCTCAAGATCGAGCACGAACGCTGGATCGCTCGCGTGCTAACGTTAGGACGCGAGTTGTTGATGCGTAAGGGCCTTCGAAGAATGAATTGATCTTGAAAGCCATCCGGCCTTTTCCCAGCTGGGCAAAGAGCCGCATCGAAGTTGAGTCAGCACTGGGAGAACTGGCGAATTCTTCCGTCGAATTGGATCGGGCGCAAACTGAGCGGTGCCTTGCCGTCGGTCCGCGTCCGTGCCGCGAGTGGCAGCTGCCGAATGACAAGCGGGTGTGGTCGAGTTGCCATGGAATCGGCGGTCGTGCCGCTCCCTCACAGACTGTCGGCTATGCTACTCAGCAGCGGTCGAACCACGAGCCCTGCCTCGCACCACCACGAACCGACGCACTTGGCCCTAAGCACGAAGTCCCCCTTCGGCGGGTCCGGATAGTATAGCGGACATGCGAATGGTGAGGCACCCCGCCGATCACGACCGGGTGGACACTTCCGCTCCCTCTGCTTCGCACAGGTCGCAGACATGATGTCAGGGAGCGAGCTGGGCGACGATGGTATCGACGTGGCGATGTGTGCTCCCGGCACGGCCTCTCAACTATCGTTGTCTGGTTAATTCTACCGTTCTTCACATCGCGGCACGCCGCATCCATGTCGACGGCTTGATCCGACCATGTTGAAACCGTGTAGACGCACAGTTCCACCACGTGGTTTGGCGTCGCCCGCGGGTGTAGAATTCCGGCAACCGCAGCGTGCGGCCACACGTGTGTTGCTGCGATATCACCGCCGTAGCCGAGCGGATGGATTCCATGCG
This sequence comes from Devosia equisanguinis, assembly GCA_945903565.1. Classification (GTDB taxonomy): domain Bacteria; phylum Pseudomonadota; class Alphaproteobacteria; order Rhizobiales; family Hyphomicrobiaceae; genus CAMDPA01. The sequence goes on from CAMDPA010000519.1 coordinate 1,842, forward strand.
ACAATACTGGGCCACAACGCCTCAAGGCGGTCAGCGATTGCAGGCCTGAGGTTGAATTGGAGACCAGTCATGACCAACAAAATCGCAGTCGTCACGGGCGGTGGCAGCGGCATCGGACGGGCGGCGGCGCTGGCGTTGCAGGGCGCGGGTTGGCACGTCGTCGTGGCCGGCCGGCGGGCCGACGAACTCGACAAGACGGTGGCGATGGCCAAGGCCGGTGGGGGCCGCATCCTCGCCGTGCCGACCGACGTCGCCAAGGCCGACAGCGTCGCCGCCTTGTTTGCGAAAACGAAGGCCGAGTTCGGCCGTCTCGACATGCTGTTCAACAACGCCGGCATCGGTGCGCCGGGTGCGCCCGAGGAGCTCGATATCGACAAGTGGAAGCAAGTCGTCGACGTGAACCTGACGGGCTGTTTCATGTGCGCCCAGCAGGCGATGCGCATCATGAAGGAGCAGACGCCACGCGGCGGCCGCATCATCAACAACGGCTCGATTTCCGCGCATTCGCCGCGCCCGAATTCGATCGCCTACGTCGCGACCAAGCACGCCATCACCGGGCTCACCAAGTCGATCTCGCTCGATGGCCGCAAGCACGACATCGCCTGTGGTCAGATCGATATCGGCAACGCCGAGACGCCGTTGGCCTCGCGCATGGCGAATGGCGTGCCGCAGGCGGACGGCTCGATCAAGGCGGAGCCGCTGATGGATGTAACGCACGTCGGCACGGCGGTGCTGCAGATGGCCAGCCTGCCGCTCGATACGAACGTGCAGTTCATGACGATCATGGCGACCAAGATGCCGTTTATCGGCAGGGGTTAGATCGCAGCGGCCATATCGCAGCGGCCAGTGTGCTGCTCTCCGATGGAAGCACGCCGCGGCTAAAGCGACCTCAGCCCTTCGACAGGTTGACCGAGACGCTGGAGGCGCCGCCGGTGTTGAGCGAGACGCGCTGGCTCGCGCCGCCGTAGCTCACCGACATCGAGCCGTTGAGACCGCCGCTGAACGTCATGTTGATCGATCCGCTCGACGCGCGGCCGGCAACCGAGCCGCCGACGTTGTAGGAGCGTTCCTCCCAGGTGCCGGAGACGCGGCCGCCAGCGGCGTAACGCAGCGACGAGCGCAGCTCGATCTTGACGCTCGACGACGCGCACCGCAGCGCGACGCCCATCGCGGCGCCGCCTTCCTTCGGGCTGTAGAAGGCGCGGCAGCTCAATCGCTCCGTGCGGCCGTCGTCGAGGCGGATCTGCCCGCCGCCGGACCAGGTGCCGGCGAGTTCGTTGAAGGGGGTTTGAGCCTGCGCCTGGCCCGCGAGAGCGAGACTTACCGTCGTGGCGGCGATGGCGATGGCCGAGGCCGTGGCGGGAAGGCGAAAGCGCGGCGCGGATTTCATGGCGAAGGTCTCCGTGTCAGCTGCTGATCAAATGGTGGGTGCCGGCGCAAACGCAATGGACGACGTAGCACTACGGGCCTGGCACCTCTGACAGAGTTTCGTGACGGGCCAACGCGGCGCAATCGCCCGCGAATCGATTAGACAGCGGCCGCATCGGATCGCCAAGTGCATTCCCACATAACTGTCGGTAGCACACGAGTTGTCCGGTTCCAGTAGCACACGATATGTCCGGTAATCCGTGATCCTCTCAATGCGCAGCATTGGGGGGATTGGATGAGCCGGGCCAAGTGTGACGAGGACCGGAGAATGGAGAAGTTTCTGGACGTTT
>CAMDPA010000520.1 GCA_945903565.1 Devosia equisanguinis
CGCAAAGCCAAGAGGTGCGCCGCCTGACGGCTCGCGCCTCTCTCGACATCATCGGCGTCCCCTGCTTCCGCCGATGATCATCCGAACCCGCCGAAGCGGCCAAGTCGTGTGCTATCAAAACCAGACAAGTCCAAAAGCTACTGACAGCAAGGGCGGGTCGTCAGGTGAGGGGGAACAAGCATAGGGTAAGGCAAGTTGATCGTCGTTGGGGAGGTGGAGATGAAGCTTCGACAGTCGGCGCTGGTAGCGCTGCTCTTGCTCGCATTCGCCATGCTTGGAACGGCCGCCCAGGCGCAATATCCAGCACCGCAGACGGGGACGTGGACGGCGCGCGATTTCCGCTTTCATACCGGCGAGGTGATGCCAGAACTCAAGCTCGGCTATGCCACGGTCGGCGATCCGAAGGGGCAACCCGTACTTGTGCTGCACGGCACGGCGGGGTCGGCGGCGAACATGCTCAACCCGGGATTTGCGGGCGAGCTGTTCGGGCCGGGGCAGCCGCTCGATGCCGCCAAGTATTTCATCATTCTGCCGGATGCGATCGGGGCTGGACAATCGTCGAAGCCGTCGGATGGGATGCGTACGAAGTTCCCGCGCTTCAACTACGACGACATGGTCGCGGCGCAGCACAAACTGGTGACCGAAGGGCTCGGCGTGCGTCATGTGCGGTTGGTGATCGGCAACTCGATGGGGGGAATGCACACGTGGATCTGGGGCGTGAAACACCCCGATTTCATGGATGTTCTCGTGCCGATGGCGTCGCAGCCGACCGCGATGTCGAGCCGCAACTGGATGCTGCGGCGGATGATCATCGAGTCGATCCGCCGGGACCCCGAGTATATGGACGGTCAGTACAAAGCTCAGCCGCGCTCGATGCAGATCGCCGCCACCTATTTTGCGATCGCGACCAACGGCGGCACGCTGGCGTGGCAGAAGCGGGCGCCGACGCGCGAGGCCGGCGACACGATCGTCGAAGACATGCTGAAGGCGCCGTGGCGGGCCGATGCCAACGACTATCTTTATCAATGGGAGGCGGCGCGCGACTACGATCCATCCCCGGGCCTTGAGCGCATTTCGGCTGTGCTGATGGCGATCAACTCGGCGGACGACGAGCGCAATCCGCCCGAGACGGGTTTGATGGAGCAGGCGATGAAGCGCGTGAAGAACGGGCGGTTGCTGCTGATTCCGGCGAGTACGGAAACGCGTGGCCACGGCACGACGAACTCAGCGAAAAACTGGAAGAAGGAATTGCAGGGATTGCTGGAGACGGCACCTCGGCGCGAGGCGTTGAAGTGAAATCACGGGTGGGGGCCCGCGGAGCGACTCCCCGCTTCGCAAGTCGTGCGGGATGGGATAAGGTTAACGTCTAGACGGGTGGCATGTGCGCTCCGAGCGATCGGGCGCGGTAAAAGTCTCCACAACAGGGAGAACGCCATGAAAGTCAAAGACGCGATGCATAAGGGTGTCGAGTGGGCCTCGCCCGATACCCCGCTCAGGGAAATCGCGAAACTTATGCGCAAGCACGACATTGGCGCGGTGCCGATCGGCGAGAACGACAAATTGGTCGGGATGGTGACCGACCGGGACATCGTATGCAAAGGCCTGGCCAAGGAAACGTTCGATTACGAAGTCGCCAGGGCCCGGGACGTGATGACCAAGGGCATCCACACCTGCCGAGCGGACGATGAGCTCGAAGCTGCTGTCGGGCACATGGAGAAGCTGCAAGTGCGGCGTTTGCCGGTGATTGACCGCTCCAAGCGGATGGTGGGAATACTGAGCCTGGGCGATATAGGTCAGACCGCGCCAGTCAAGGTTGCGGCGGAATGTTTGAAGGGCGTTACGGCGCATTGATCACAAGGGTTTATCGACCCGTGTCGGTTTGCGGGTCGAGCAGCGCAAGTTCGCGCGCGAGGTTGGCCCTTGCGCGCGATTCCCACACGGCGGCAAGTGCGGGCACCCGGTACAGCCTGGGCATTTCGAGCAGCCGGCGCAGAACGGTAATGCGGCCCTGGCGATACGCCGGATCGGGATAAATCGCGTATTCGCGCCGGATCGCCTGGGCGTAGTCGTTGTAAGCGGCAGGCTCGGCAGCCAGGATCGACAGGTCGAAATCTAGCAGGTGATCGAGGTCGAGATCGGGGAGCGAATTCTCGGTTGCGGCGCCGCCAATATGCATCGTTGCCTCGACATAGCGCACGACCTTCTGGATTGAAATCTCGTCCAGGCCCAGCGTCCGAAGGCAGACGAGGGCGAGTGCGGCGCTTGCCGCCTCGTTATCCCGGCGGGCGGGATCATAGACGGCGTCGTGGTAGAAGATGGCGAGATCAACGGCTACGGCATCAGCTAGCTCCGCGCGGTGTTCGTTCGACAGCGTGAGCAACGCATCGATGTGGCTGATATCGTGGTAGTGCCGGGATGCGTGCGTGTAGGCGTCGAGCAGCCGATCAAGTTCGGTCGTGACGATGCGGTCGTCCGCCCGGAACGCGGCTGCGGCCAAATCCTGCCAGTGAGCGCTGATCCGTGCGATCTCGGGTGCCATGGTGGCAGCTATTCGAACAAACTCAACTGGTCGGGATGCACGGTGCGGGAGATGCGCGTGTGACGGCCATAGTCGATGCGGTCGACGAGGGCGGGGTAGCGCTCGCGGAACAATTCGATCGCTTTCGCGCGGGTGCCGGGGAAGCGCTCCTCCTGCCAGACTTCGTAGATCCGGCGGGGGTCGCAGCCGTAACGGTCCAGCAGATCCTTGCGGCGTACGCGCAGCCAGCGCGCGATCCAGATGTCGACGGCATCGGCCTCGGTCAACGCACGCGGCGTGGCGGCGGATGGCGCGGTCTTGATCCGTTGCGGTGTGATGACTTCCAGCATGACGCGCTTTGCTCGACTCTGGTTACTCGGTGTTTGGCTACGCTGTGTTTGGCTAGGCTGTGTTCGGCTACTTGGGCGCTGACCCGACGACTCGCTTGACTCAGAAGCGGTCAGTCTCGATTGAGAGGCGACAATAGCAGCAATTCAATGGCTGTCCTTGAGTACGCAACTCGAAGCGTTTCGGCGGCTGGTTTCAAAGGGCGAGCGAGTGATCCTGTTTCCCGCGATCGATTTGAAGGACGGCGCGTGCGTGCGCCTGAAGCTCGGCGAGATGAGCCAGGCGACGGTGTTCAACACTGATCCGGCTGCGCAGGCGCGGGACTTCGAGGCGCAGGGGTTCGAGTGGCTGCATATCGTTGATCTCAACGGTGCTTTTGCCGGGCGGCCGGTGAACGGGGCGGCGGTCGAGGCGATCCTGGCGGCGGTGCGGATGCCGGTGCAATTGGGCGGCGGCATTCGCGATATGGCGACGATCGAGGCGTGGCTCGAGAAGGGCATTCGTCGCGTGATCCTGGGGACCGTGGCGGTGCGCGATCCGGCGCTGGTGCGGGCGGCGTGTGCGAGGTTTCCGGGGCGGGTTGCGGTCGGCATCGATGCGAAGGGCGGCAAGGTCGCGGTGGAGGGCTGGGCAGAGACGAGCGAGCTTTCGGCGATCGAGCTGGCGAAACGCTTCGAGGAC
>CAMDPA010000521.1 GCA_945903565.1 Devosia equisanguinis
CGCCCGCAATCGAGCCTCGACGGCATGACGCCCGATCGGGCATACTTCGGACCACACTGCATCCTGCCGATCCGCTCGGCAGTCTAACCCCGGCAGAGCCTCCACTTATCGCAGCGGAAAATCTGTCCGAACAAGCGGGGCCACCTCAAGGCACTACCGTGGCCGCTCCTGCGCCAGACCCAACTACGCCACCACCCACCCAACCCGTGCCAGAAAAAGTCGGAGTATAACGCGTGAGCAAGAGTGAAGACGGGATCGAGCGCGACGGCTTGCGCCCTGGCGACCTAGTTATCGTAACCGGCGGCGGCGGCGGCTTCGGCCGTGCGTTCAGTCAGCGCTTCGCAGCCGGCGGCGCCAAGATCGCGGTCTGGGACGTGATCGAAGAAACCGGCGAGGAAACCGTCGGCCTCGTCAAGAAAGCCGGCGGCGATGCGCGCTTCTTCAAGGTCGACTTGTCGAAACCAGCCCAGATCGACAAGGCCGTGGCTGCCACCGTCAAAGCCTACGGCGATCCCTACTGCCTGATCAACAACGCCAGCATCTACCCACGCGGCAGCGTCCTGAAGATGGACCTCGAGACGTGGGAGCGCACGTTCAAGATCAACATCACCGCGCCCTGGCTGCTCGCCAAAGCCTTCGCACCCGCGATGATCGAGGCCAAGCGCGGCGTGATCATCAATCTCGCCTCGGGTCGCGCGCTCGAAGGCACACCCAACGGCGCCAACTATGCCGCAACCAAAGCCGCGATCTTGTCGCTCACCAAGACACTTGCGCTCGAATGGGCCAAACACAACGTGCGCTGCAACGCGATCGTACCCGGCGTGTCGCTCACCGCGCAGCCACTCGAAGCCACGACGCTGGACGAGCTGATCGCGCGCGGCAAGGCACGCATCCCCCTCGGCCGCATCGGCTACCCCGAGGACATGGCGGGCGTCGCGTGGTTCCTCGCCAGCCGCGACGCCTCCTACATGACCGGACAAGGCGTCGTCATGAACGGCGGCGTGCTGATGGAGCCTTGAACCCCAGGCGAAAAAAGGGGTGGGTTCGGGAGGTCTCCTCCCGAGCGGGTCGTAGGGCTGCAGCCCTACTCGCGTAGCGAATGGATGCCCAACATGAAACCACAGAGTTTGCTTGCCGGCCGCGTGGCCATCGTCACCGGCGGCGGCGGCGAGATCGGCGGCGCAATCGCCCGGCGTTTCGCGGCCGACGGCGCCTCGGTCCTCGTCACCGATCTCAAGCTCGAAGCCGCCGAAAAAGTCGCCGCCGAAATCCGCGCCGCGAACGGCAAAGCCCAAGCTCTCGCCGTTGACGTCACCAAACCAGACGACTGCAAGCGCGCTTCCGACACCGCTGCAAAGGTCTTCGGCAAACTCACCACGCTCGTCAACGCCGCCGGCGCCACCGCCCCCGACGGCACCGTGGAAACGTTGAGCTTCGAAGACTGGGACCTCACCTTGCGCGTCAACCTCTCCGGCATGTTCCTTATGTGCAAGTACGCGATGCCGCACATCCGCGCGTCCGGCGGCGGCGCGGTCGTCAACATCGCCTCCTCGCACGGCCATATCGGCGTCGCGACGCGCTGTGCTTACGGGGCCAGCAAAGCCGGCGTGATGCAGTTCACCAAGGTGCTCGCGATCGACTACGGCCCCGACAACATCCGCGCCAATTCGATCTCGCCCGGCCCGATCAACACCCAGCGCGTCCTACGCAAATACGGCACCCGCGAGAAGGCCAACGCAGCGCGCGGCCCCGGCCAAGTGCTCGGCCGCACCGGCACGCCAGAGGAAGTCGCGGCGACGGCCGCTTATTTGGCGTCGGACGAATCCTCCTTCATGACCGGCACCGACCTTTTGCTCGATGGCGGCCAGACCGCCTTCAAGGGTACGATGGTACATCGCGGGTAGTAGGCAGTAGGCAACGGTGGGGTGAGCTTTGATTCGCAGTATTGGTTTCGCCGCTGCAGCGATATTTTCGCTGACAGCGGTCGCACAAAGCGCGACCGCCGATCCCGTCGCCGACTTCTACAAGGGCAAGACCGTCGCGATCATCATCGGCTCTCCGCCCGGTGGCGGCTACGACGCACTGGCCCGCATCGTCGCCAAACACCTGCCCGCGCAGATGCCCGGGAATCCCTCCGTCGTCGTGCAGAACATGCCGGGCGCGGGCGGCATCGTGTCGGCCAACCATGTCTATACCAACGCCGCCAAGGACGGCACGGTGATCGGCGCGCCCAACAACAACGCCCCGTTCGAACCGCTGTTCGGCACACCGCAGGCAGCATTCGACGCGACCAAGTTCAACTGGTTGGGCACCCCGAGCGTCGAAGTCGGGATGCTCACGGTCTGGCACGAGACGCCGGTGACCACCTGGCAGGACGTGAAGGCGCGCGAAATCACGATGGGGGCCTCGGGCGCCAATTCGACGCCGAGCTTCTATGCCCGCCTGCTCAACGAAACGCTGGGCCTCAAACTGAAGGTCATCGTCGGCTATCGCGGCCAGCCCGAAGCGTTCCTCGCCATGCAGCGCGGCGAGCTCGACGGCTACGCCAGCGTGTTCTGGTCGGCTCTCAAATCGACGAAACCCGATTGGATCAAGGACAAGAAGGTCAAGCTGCTGGTTCAATTCGGCCTGGAGCCCGAGCCCGAGATTCCCGACGTGCCGTTCATCCTCGACCTCGTGACCAACCCCGAGGACCGTCTGCTGATCCAGGCCGCGTGCGCACCGCTCGCCGCGGGCCGTCCCTACATGTTTCCGCCCGGCGTGCCCGCCGAGCGCGTCGCGGCAATGCGCAAGGCGCTGTTTGCCACGTTCAAGGACGCCCGCTTCGTCGAGGAAGCAACCAAGACGGGCCTGGACGTGAAAAGTCCACGCACCGGAGAACAGCTCGCCGCACTGATCGAACGGATCTACAAGGAGACATCGCCCGCGCTTGTCGCACGGCTCAAGAAGCTGAATAATCCCTAACCTGCAGACCAAACGCCGGCGAGGAGCCGCCATGCAAGAGCGCGTGAAGCCGAAGACCAAGGTAACCCTCGATATCGACGCGACCCTGGCTGCCGCCGCCGCCGCGAAGGGCGTCGATCTCGCATCGCTGCTGGAACAAGCCCTGGCGGCACAATTGCAGGCAAGCCGCACGGACACGTTGAGCGAAGCCGATCTGCTCGCGACGGAAGCCTACAATCGCTACATAGCGGAGCACGGAACGTTAGCTGACTCGTTGCGGAATCTTTAGCGTGAGCCGTCAGTTCGACGTCTTTCGCCATCCGTCTACATCGATGCGAAGAATATATCCTCTACTGATTGTCTTGCAGCATGACTCGGTAGTAACGACTGGCGACGTCGTGGTGGCCCCCTTGGTACAACCACTGTCAATACCAGCAATGCGCATCTATCCGCTAGAGCGCTTTCCACTTGATGTGAATCAAAACAGTTACAGGGGATTCCCTCGGACGCGCAAATCAGATTCGGATTCCACCGGCAGCAACGGCGGGGATCGCGATGGCGAAGGGATACTCGAAAGATCTCAGGGTGCGGGCCGTCG
>CAMDPA010000522.1 GCA_945903565.1 Devosia equisanguinis
CCCCCGCGCGCGACGCGCATCGTGGGGGGAGATGCCCATAGCAGCGCTGGCGATGCGAAGGGCAGAGGGGGCATAACGCCCTCATGAACTATCGCCACGGCTATCACGCAGGCAATTTCGCCGATGTGGTCAAGCACATCGCGCTGATCGCCATTCTCGCACATCTGAAGAAGAAGGAAGCGCCCTTTGCGGTGATCGACACCCATGGCGGGCGCGGCTCTTACGATCTGTCGGGTGAGCAGGCGCGCAAGACAGGCGAGGCTGCCAACGGCATCGGACGTCTGGCGAAACTCAACGGCGATCTGCCGCCCGCGCTGGCCGCTTATATAGAGTGCGTTGGCCAACAAGATGGAAAATCGGGAGACGCCTATCCTGGCTCGCCGCTGATAGCGGCCCGGTTGATGCGGCCGCAGGATCGTCTCATCGCCATCGAGAAACATCCGGAAGAAGCGGTGCTGCTACAGGATGCGTTGGCGCTGTGGCGCAAGGCCAGCGTCGAGATCGCCGATGGCTATGCCCGTATGCCCAAGCTGCTGCCGCCGCCGGAACGGCGCGGTCTGGTGCTGATCGATCCGCCCTTCGAGGCGGTGGACGAGTTCGAACAACTCGCCGCCGCCCTGCGCGCCGCCTATCGCCGCTTCGCCACCGGCATCTATCTGGTCTGGTATCCGGTGAAGACCCAGAGCGCCGCAGACGGCTTTATCGGCGAGGCGCTGACCACCGGCGCGCCGGCGCTGACCATAGAAATCGGGATCGATGCCCCCCAGGGCAAGCTGGCGCGCTCGGGCCTGCTGGTGCTGAACCCGCCCTTCGGCTTCGTGGACGACATGCGCGCGGTCCTGGCGCGGCTAGAACCCGCCCTGGCGACCCAGACAAAGCTAGAAATCCGAGCCTGAGATCAATGTGTTAGGTGATACTTGCCTTGCGGCCCCGCCTCAATTATCAGGGCGCTACGGACAGGTGGCAGAGTGGTTGAATGTACCGCACTCGAAATGCGGCGTAGGTGCAAGCCTACCGTGAGTTCGAATCTCACCCTGTCCGCCATGAAAATCGATAAGTTATTGATATTAATATATATTAATTGAACAACTCGATTTATCCCACAAATCATCCCACAAATAGAACTCCGCTGGACGCGCCGGCTCGTCGACCCCCGCCGGGGGGTCTTCTTCGACGGGGTGGGGTCCACATCCACATAGACCCGCCACACAAATGGGGCCGATTTTTAGGCTCGACCCTGCTGGCTATTAAATACAGCATTTATGGTGTATATATTATGCCAGACATCAGGGCGGATCAGGCGATGGCCGAGAATGCAGGGCAGTTCCAGAAGGGCGTGAGCGGCAATCCCGGCGGGCGGCCACGCGAGATTGGCGAGATCCGTGATCTAGCCCGCGCTCACACAGCAGACGCCATCGAAGCCCTGCGCAGCATTGCAGTCGACCTGACGGCACCGGCATCGGCTCGCGTTGCCGCCAGCGAGGCGTTGCTCAATCGCGCATGGGGCCGACCCAGCTTGGCGATCTCAGCCGAAGGCGAAAGCGAGCCGGTTGAGCTTGTCGTGCGCTGGGCAGGGTCGTGACGGGCGATGCTACTGGGCTGCTTCTGCCAATGCGCTTGGTACAAAAAGACCCGGTCAGGTCACTGCCTTGCCCATCTGATCAGAGCGCCACTGCTGCCTCCCATGAGACGGTTCGAGTTACCCGCTATCGGGTCCTAAGCCCACAGGTGCTCCGTCAGCCCCTTTTTAAGCTCGGCGGACCATTTCAAGCGACGAACGTCCCGAGCTTGGGCGAGGGGCCGGGCGAACCGCAGGGCGCATGCGCAAAGATTTCAATCCCCGGCGGAGGCCGATCCCGTGCCCGCTTCGGGCTCTTCAGGTTTTCACCACCCCGTGCCGGCCGTCCTCCAACGCAAAGGCGGCGAGCGTGGAGATCCCGCTGTCCTCACGTTTGACATCATCCAGCGCACGGAAGGTTACGCGGGTCGCTCCCCGTTCGAACTCCACCCGGCCATAACCGCGGACTTGGCCATTATGCAGCTTGATGTGCGGATTGACGAACATGGTGCGCTGGCTTGCCGCGGCGGTGGCGCCAGAGGAAGTGATCGAGCCGCCGACAAAGGACGGAGCCACAGACGGTCCATCCGGAGTTGCGCAAACCTCGGCCGCCGCAAAAGTGTGGATGTCTCCCCCGAGCACGAACGGGTTCGATACGCTGGCCTCTGTCCAGCGGCGCACGATACGCTCGCGGGTGGCCGGAGCATTATCCCAATTGTCGGCGTTCCACATCGACGGGCCTTGGACAGTAGCGCGCACATCGACCGGAGCGAAAAGGGTCTGTTGCGCGAGCACGTTCCATTTGGCCTTCGAACCGGCAAGCGTATCGAGCAGCCAACGCTCCTGCTTCATGCCGAGCATGCTCCGCTCGGGGGAATGGCGGTCGTCGCAGTCCGGCACAGCTTTGCCGAAGCCGTCCGCCAGCGTGAGGCAGGGGCGCGGGCTGCGATACTGCCGGTTATCGGCGAACTGGACCTGGGCCAGGCGGCCCCAGTCGAGAGTGCGGTACAGCAGCATATCCGGTCCGACCGGCATAGCCGTGCGGCGCAGGGGCATATGCTCGTAATAGGCCTGATAGGCAGCGGCGCGGCGGCGCAGGAAACCCGCGGCGCCCTCAGGGAAGTCGGTATTGAAATGCTCTGATTGGTCCCCGGCATAGTCATTGTCGACCTCATGATCGTCCCACATCACCATCCAGGGGGCGGCGGCATGGGCCCGCTGCAACAGAGAATCGGATTTGTAAGTGGCGTAGCGGATTCGATAGTCGGGAACTGTGAAAATCTCGCGGTTCTTGTGCTGACGCAACACGGCATTAGGGTTGGGCCCGCCCTCATAAATATAGTCGCCCAGGAAGAGCACCAGATCGGGGTGATCTTCGGCCATGTGGCGGTATGCACCGTAATAGCCGGATTCGTAATGCTGGCAGGATCCGAACGCGATTTTCAGCCGATCGACATCGGCGCCGGCCGTAGGGGCGGTCAGTGTGCGGCCAACGGGGCTGGCGCCCGCGGCTGTCGTGAACCGATACCAGTATTCTCTCGCAGGCCGCAGGCCGTCGACCTCCACATGCACCGAATGACCCGCTGCCGGGCCGGCCAGCATCCGGCCCCGGCGGACAATGCGCGAGAATCCGGCATCCTCGGCCACTTCCCAGCGGACTGGGACTGCCTCAGGTCGCATGCCGCCATCGGGGTCGAACGGGCGCGGGGCAAGCCGCGTCCATATTACTACGCCATCAGGCGTCGGCTCACCTGAGGCGACACCAAGCGTGAAGGGATCGTCTGGCGAGATATTTCCGAAAGCCCGCGGCGCGATCGCCGCCGGAGTCAGCGCCGCACCGGCCAAAGCCGCTGCCTGCAGCATCAGCCGCCGCCTGTTAAAATGCACCAAATTCATATCCGTATTCCTGATATCTGAAGTTTGGGATCGGACATTTTTATCTCCCCAGCATTGTTTTGACGATTGTAGAGAGCCACAAC
>CAMDPA010000523.1 GCA_945903565.1 Devosia equisanguinis
ACTTCACGACGCCGTAGGGCGTACAGGGTGGAAAGACCGTATCTCCTATGACGAGCCCGCCAACGTTGTAGAGGTGAAACCCGTCGACGTCCTTGTCCGGCGAAATGGCGCGCAGCACGCTTGCGATGGAGAAGTGCGGGGGCAGTGGCAGCTGAACGAGGATGCCGTTGATATCCGGGCGGTGGTTGAGCTCCGAGATGAGCCGGATCACCGCAGCTGGATCAGTATCCATCTGAAACTCATATAGGAAAGAGCGGATGCCGACGTCCGCGCACGCGCGAATCTTATTTCGCACGTAGACCAGGGACGCAGGATTCGTTCCAACCAGTATCACCGCCAACCCGGGAGTCACGCCGCGGACCGCAAGCTTCGTGACACGCGCTTTGCACTCCTCCCGGATACCCGCGGAGACTCTTACCCCATCGATAATCTTCGCGGCCATCCGCGCGTCACAGGCCCATCTGGGCAATGAGCGCCTTGGTCAGCGGGTCCATGGGGTCCCCAAGCCGGTCGGTGATGTCGAAGTGGTTATCACCCGGAGTCGCAATGTACTCCGCCTTGATGCCAGATTGGCGCAAGCGCGCCGCATATTCGAGCGATTGCCAATGGAAGAGATCGGGTTCGCTTCCGCCCAGGGCGACGATGGAAGGCCCTCTGGCCACCGGCGGCAGGTACATGGGGCTCATCGCTTTTACTTCCTCGGGCGTAAGGCGGATGTCGGGCTGCAATTGGGAGTGGCGATGGGGCTCGATGTCGAAAAGCCCGCTCAGCGGCGCCGTGCCCTTGATAAGATCGTTCGGCAGTCCCGCCTCCATGCGCCAATCGGTGGCGATCAGCATTCCCGTAAGATGGCCGCCTGCCGAATGGCCGGAAACGTAGATCCTGTCGGGGTCGCCGTTGTACTTCGCGATGTTTCTGTACGTCCAGACGATGGAGCGGCGCACCTGCGCGGTAATGTCGGTGATACGAACCTTGGGGCACAGGTCGTAGTTGATCACCACGACGGTTGCACCCGCGGCGACCATCGGCTCGGCCACGTGACTGTAAATGTGCTTGTCGAGCGAGCGCCAGTAGCCGCCATGGATGAAGACGTGCACGGGGGCGCCCGGCTTGGCCGCGGGAAAGATGTCCAGCTTCTGGCCTTCCGTGTCTCCATACGGCACATCTATATGGCTCTTCATCCTCTTTCGCGCCTCGGCGCTACGTGCCGCGGATTTCTCGATGTACTCCTCCGCGTTTTTCACCGTGAGGCGCGGCAGGTATTGCATGTTGATTTCGTGGATCTGCTGCTCGGTCAATTGCGTGTCCATAGTCTTTCCTTGGCTATCGCTTGCGAATTGTTCTTGCGCTCGGCCCATCACGACCTCACCCGCGCGCTCTTCGGATCGTAAAAGGCGGGTAGCTGCAAAATCGCAGGGATTCGCGTACCCGCAATCTCGACTTCGGCCCGTGCCGCGGCAAGCGACGCAGCCGTGACCCCTTCGGCGATGCGCACGTAACCCATGCCGAGGCTCGCACCGACGCGGTAACCATAGGCGCCCGAGGTAATCGACCCCGCAATAGTTCCGTTCAGCCAGATGGGCTCTTCGTGGTAGATAAGCTTGGTGTCGTCGGCGAGCTGTACCTGAACGAGCTGCTTTGCGAGCGGCGACTTCTCGCGCTGCCGCAGCATCGCCTCCTGGCCGATGAAACCACCGTTCTTGTTCCACGCGACCGCGAAGCCAAGCCCGGCTTCGAGAACCGTGTCCGCGTCGGCAATATCGTGGCCCCAGTGGCGGTAGCCCTTCTCTATTCGGCACGAGTTGGTAGCCTGGGCTCCTGCGAACGCGAGACCGTACTTCTCGCCCGCCTCCACGAGGCGGTCGAAAACGTCCAGCGAGAACTCAGTTGGAATGTAGAGCTCCCAGCCGAGCTCGCCTACGTACGTAATACGGCTTGCGCGCAGGCGGGCGAATCCAATCTCAACCTCGCGGCTCGATCCGAACGGGAAATTTCCGTTGCTGAGGTTTTCGCCGGTGAGTTTTTCCAGAAGCTCGCGGCTTCTCGGACCCATGACGCCTAAAGTCGCAAGCCCCGACGTCACGTCCACCGCCGTGCAGCGTGCATCCTCGGGGATATGCCTTCTCAACCACGCAAACTCGCGCGACTGGGATGCAGCCGCCGTGACGACAAGGTATTCATTTTCGGCGAGGCGCGTGATCGTGAGATCGGCTTCGATGCCGCCCTTTTCATTCAGCCATTGCGTGTAAACGATGCGCCCCACGGAAGTGTCGACTTGATTCGCGGCAATGCGGTTGAGCACCGCCGTCGCGTCGCGGCCGGTAACGAGAATTTTCGTGTAGAACGAAAGATCGAAGAGGGCCACGTCGTTCTGCACCGCGCGGCACTCGGCGGCCACGTGCGTAAACCAGTTCTGGCGGCCGTACGAATACTCGTATTCAGGTTTCACTCCGGGCGGCGCGAACCAATGGGGCCGCTCCCACCCCGTCAACTCGCCCATGCAAGCGCCAGCTGCGACGAGCCGGTCGTAGAAGGGCGTGCGCCGCGCGCCGCGCCCCGTCGTGTATTGACGGTAAGGCCAGTGCATCGCGTGCATGAGTCCCACGCTCTCCGTGGTGCGCTCGTAAAGATATCTGCGCGTCGCCTGGAAGGGGTGCGTTCGACGCACATCCACGTCCGCAAGATCCATCGGTGGGCGGCGGTCGCGGATCCAATCAGCCATCACCTTGCCAACGCCGCCTGAGGACTGGATGCCCATGGAGTTGAGCCCGCATGCCACGAAGAGGTCGTCCAGCTCGGCGGTCTCGCCGAGAAGATACTTGCCGTCGTGCGTAAAGCTCTCAGGTCCGTTGAAAAACGTCTTGACGCCGGTTTTGGCGAGCATCGGAAATCGCTGCGTCGCCATCTCCAGGATCGGCTCGAAATGGTCGAAGTCGAAGGGAAAGCTTTCGAACGAGAACGACTCGGAAATACCGTCCATGCCCCAGGGTTTAGCGACGGGCTCGAATGCGCCGAGTAGGATCTTGCCCGCGTCTTCCTTGTAGTATGCGCATTCGTCCTGCACGCGCAGCACGGGGAGGTCCTTTGGCAGTCCGGGAATCGGTTCGGTCACGATGTAGATGTGCTCGGCTGCGTGCAGCGGCAGCGAAACGCCGACCGCCTTGGCGAGCGAATGGCTCCACATGCCCCCGGCAAGCACCACCGTACCCGCGCGCACTTCGCCTTGGGACGTCTCTACGCCCACCGCGCGACCGTTTTCCACCAGGATTCGCAACACCTTCACACCCTCGACGATGCGCGCACCCCGCAGGCGTGCCCCCTTTGCGTAGGCCTGCGTGACGTCGACGGGATTGGCCTGCCCGTCCTTCGGCAAGAAGACCCCGCCCACGAGGTCGTCCACATTGATGAGGGGATAGAGGCTCTTGATCTCCGAGGGCGTGACGACACTCACTTCGAGGCCGAAGTTGCGCCCCATCGAGGCCCCGCGGGCGAGCTCTTCCATTCGGTCTTTGTTGGTC
>CAMDPA010000524.1 GCA_945903565.1 Devosia equisanguinis
AGGGCCACTTTGGCCTTGAAGTCCGGTGAGTGGTTCCGGCGTGTTCGCTTCGTCATTCTGGCTCCTGATTCGCACGCACAACCGTGCGCGCTGTCAGGCAGAGATTCCACTCATCGCACCGTCCGAAATTGTGGAGCCGTCTCTCTACGGGGTTTTGCGATAAAACTCTGCTGAAGCAAGAATCTAAGTGGAGCATCCGTTGGCCTTCCGACGAAGTCTGCTTAGTCGTGAAGCGTCATGCACCGCGCGCCGCCGCAAACAGCGGATCGGTTTCACTCAGCGGGACGGCCAATCGGACGCCAAACCGTTGAGGTGCTGTCCAGGAGACGTGGCCCGACAGCATCCGGCCCATCAGATCGATGATCACGGGCTCGTCGATGGCGACCTCCGCTCGGCTGGTCACCCCAAGCCCGCCTATCGAAACGTCCTCGATCCGGATCGTGAGCATTTCCCCGCCGCGCAGCATCCCGGCGGACCAGGATACGAGGTGGCGGACATGCTGACGCCGCTCCGCGATGCCGGGCACTTCGACGCTGCCGTCGGTCATGATGCAAGGGCAGCCGCCACGCGCCGCGCTGGCCAGCATTTCCTGGCATCGCGGCAACGCGGCCACGGCCCAGCCCGAAAGACCATCTAGAGCCGTATTCCGGGCAAGCAGGTCTAGAATCTCCAGTGTGCTTGCGCAGAGATCGCGCCAGGCCGCGGCGAGGACGTCAAGGTGCACGCCGCCCTTCATCGGGGGCTCATTGCTTCCCTCGCAGAAGGCCAACGCCGATTTGCGGGAATAGCCAAGCCGCACATGGAAGTGTTGGATCTCGGCAAACAGCTCCGGTGCCAGTTCGGCGACAGCCAGCTTTGGCAGCACAGCCTGGTAGACAGCTGGTTCCATCGGAAGGTTGGGGGACAATGTCGCCTGGCGCACGCAGGGATGCCGACCGCTGGCCAGCGCATTCACGACACTTGCCGAGGCGGCGATCGAACCAGCCATGCTCGCGATTTCGCTGGAGACCGCGAGCAACAGTCTTTCGGCGCTGGCGCTTCCCTCGGACACATGGGGTGGTCGTGGCGCCGCACCCGGAGGGTCGTCAACGCCATCCTCCAGGTTGCACAGGTGCAGGGCAGTGCTCAAATCCATTTCAATGTTCACGGAAGGCTCCCCGCACGAATGAGGTCATGCTGGGGATGTTCTACCTAAGATTGATTAATGTCTGTTGACTCATCTTCAACGTGCATGCCGGGGCAGCACGCCGATGCCCCTTGCCCCAGGCATCAACCGAACCAAGCCGCCCGCCACGTCAGCCGCACCGCCTTGAAGAGCAGCTCGGCGACTAATAAGCCGCCGAAAACGACCAACAGTGCGCCTGCGCCAATATTGATCTGCCGCAAGCGCGTCTCCGTCACGCGATGCCGGATGCGGCCGACCATCGCCGACAGGAATACCCACCACAGCATGCTTCCCGCCACGATGAAGGCGACAAGCCACAGCGCGTCGACGGTCGAGGTGACATCGACGAAGCTCGAAACGCCGCCGAAGATGGCGACCAACCCCAGTACCGCGCCGGGATTGGTGATCGTCAGCAGAAACGTCTTGGGCACGTCCCAGGCGAAATCCCGCAAGGTCGCCCACTCCGCCTTGGATGGGCTTTGCGGCATGAAGTGGGGGATGCTGAACGACAACTTGAGCCCAAAGGCGATCAGGACAATGCCGCCAACAAGCTGAATGGCGTCGCGGTAGCGGCTGATGGCGCCTGAAATCTGGCCAACGCCAAGCGCTGCCATCAGCGCGATCAGTCCATCACCGAGCACCGCGCCGAGCCCGGCGAAAATGCCCCCGAGGACGCCGCGCTCGATTGCACGTTGGATGCAGAGAATGTTGACCGGCCCGACAGGTGCCGCGATCAGCACACCGATGGCCAATCCGACGGGCAGGATCAGGGGATGTGGGATGAATTCGAACAACGCTGGTCGTCTCCCGCCCCTGACAATTACCGCTGGCGCAAGCCCCCTTGCGCCGTGACGGGAAAACCGTTCTGCTTGCCACGATGCGTTGCGACAGCGCGATCAACCGGCGGTCATCCAACGGCGCTGGCGTGGCGTGCTTCCTCGCGCCGACTAGGGTCGATGCAATGACGGCAGTTTATCGTGCCCCGCGGTCACGGGGAAATCCGCAAGCGACTCGCCGGACGGTAGTGCTACTGGCCCTGGCCGGGCTTGTCCATGTGACGGGATCGGCCCTGGCAAGCGCTCAGTCGCGCGCAGGACGCAGCGGCAAGGCCCGCAGCGTCGAGACACCACCCGCTGTCATCCGGGGAACCGGCGCGCTCGGCCTTCCCCCGGCTGTGCTCGATATGCGGGCCGCGATCATCGCTGCTGTCGAGACCGGAGACATCGCCGAGCTCAAGGGTGCGATGGATCTGAACGAGTTGAAGCCGGAGTTCGGTGGACCCGTCGGCGTCAATCCCATCGACCATCTCAAATCCATGTCGGCGGACGGCAGCGGCAAGGATGTGCTGGCGCTGCTCGGCGGGCTGCTCGAAGGTGGCTGGGCCGCGATCCCCGGCGGGCGCGACATCGAGAACAACCGCATCTATGTCTGGCCAGACTTTGCCGAGGTTCCATTGGCCGGACTCAGCGAGACGGAACGTGCGGCCATTGAGGGACTGGTGGGCGCAGAGCCGGCGAAGACGATGCTTGCGCAAGGCCGCTGGACATGGTGGCGATTGTCGATCGGCGCAGACGGCGTCTGGCATATGTTCAGCCAAGTCAAATGACGCAATCCGCGCCAGATCTTTGCTTTAGCGGAGTTTTATCGCAAAACCGCGTCGGACACTTTTGCGAACTCCACTTGGCGGTTAACGCTGTTCGATCCCGAGGTTGGATATCCCATCCGTGACGGATTAGATCGCATCAACTCGTGTTGGGAACAAAGTATCGGAGTGGTTTGTGATGATCGGAATGATGCGTACCAGTGCAGTCGCAGTCTTGGCCGTGCTGACCGTTGCGCCCGCTGAGGCGCAGACGCGCTCGGCTGACGGCGTGCGTGCAGCCCCGCGTGCCGTTGTTCGGACCCAGGCGCGACCGGCTGCGCCGGCGCCGCGTCGTCAGCAGCAGCAATCGATTTTCTCGCTGTTCGGTGACGATGAGGATGAGCGCCCGCGTGGGCGGCGTTCCAGGCAGGACGGCCAGAGCCCGCAAGCCTCCGTGCCGATGGGCCCGCCGGTCCTGGATGGTGGCGGGCGTCCCGCTATCAGCCCAGCAGCCCCCCCGGTCGTTGCTTTTACCGGTGGTCAGCCCGCCGGCTCGGTCGTCATCGATACCAACGCGCGTGCGCTGTATTACGTTCTGCCCGGCAACCGCGCGTATCGCTATGGCGTTGCGGTCGGCCGCGAAGGCTTCGGCTGGACGGGTACGCAGCGGGTTTCTCGCGTCGCGTCCTGGCCGGATTGGCGTCCCCCGGCCGAGATGCGCGAGCGCGTACCGAGCCTGCCTGAACTCATGACCGGCGGCGTG
>CAMDPA010000525.1 GCA_945903565.1 Devosia equisanguinis
CAACGCGTGCACCGGCTTACTGGTGACGACGACGTCCAGGCCAGCCCGCGCCGGCCCCGTCAACGCCGCCAGTACGACCAGGAAAGGGGTAAGCCCGCACAACACACGGCGACTGGAAGGCATCGGGCTTCCTTGTCAAGGCATTGTAATTATGAATGAAAACGACCATGAAGCCGTGCGAACGGCGTGCCAAGCCGTGCTCGGTCAGCAATGTTATATTGTATCAATCGCGTTCATGCAACTGGCTGGAATGCGCCGCTGCCTTCCCTCAACCGCCACCGCCGGGATAGTTCGGGGTTTCGCGGGTGATGGCGACCCCGTGGGGATGGCTTTCGCGCATGGCGGCGGGGGAAATCCGGATGAAACGGGCGCGCGATTTCAGCTCGGCGAGGTTGCGGGCGCCGACGTAACCCATACCTGCCCGCAACCCGCCCACGAGCTGGTGCAGCACGGCCCCGACCTGCCCTTTGTAGGGTACCTGGCCCTCGATGCCTTCCGGCACGAGCTTCAGTTCGTCCTTCACGTCCTGCTGGAAGTAGCGGTCGGCGCTGCCGCGCGCCATGGCCCCGATCGAGCCCATGCCCCGGTACGCCTTGTAGGTGCGGCCCTGGTACAAGTAGGTCTCGCCGGGGCTTTCGTCGGTGCCGGCCAGCAGCGAGCCGATCATCACGCAGCTTGCGCCCGCCGCGATCGCCTTGGTGAGGTCGCCGGAAAAGCGCACGCCGCCATCCGCGATGATCGGTGTGCCGGTTTTGCTCGCGGCTTCCACGCAATCGAGGATCGCGGTGAGTTGGGGCACGCCGACGCCGGCGACGATCCGCGTCGTGCAGATCGAGCCCGGGCCGATGCCGACCTTGACGCCATCGGCGCCCGCTTCGATCAGCGCCAGCGTCGCCTCGGGTGTGGCGACGTTGCCGGCGATCACCTGGGTGCGGTTGGAGAGCTTCTTGATGCGCGTGACGGCCTCGAGCACCCTCAGCGAGTGCCCGTGCGCGGTATCGACCACCACGACGTCGCAGCCCGCCGCGATCAAACGCTCGGTGCGCTCCTGCCCGTCCTCACCGACGGTGGTGGCGGCGGCGACGCGCAGGCGGCCCTGCTCGTCGGTGGCGGCGTTGGGGTTCTTCTCGGCCTTCTCGATGTCCTTCACCGTGATCAGGCCGACGCAGCGGTAGTCCTCATCGACGACCAGCAGCTTCTCGATGCGATTGGTGTGCAGCAGGCGCTTGGCATCGGACTGCTTCACGCCGGTTTTCACGGTGATCAGCTTCTCGCGGGTCATCAGCTCGGAGACGGGCGTCGCGGTGTTGGTTGCAAAGCGGGTATCGCGGTTGGTGAGGATGCCGACCAGCTTGCCCGTTTTCGGTTCGACCACCGGCACGCCGGAGATGCGGTTGCGGCTCATCAGGTCGAGCGCGTCCTGCAGCGAAGCCGTCGGGCTGATGGTCAGGGGATCGACGACCATGCCCGAGACGAAGCGCTTCACGCGCTCGACGTGCTCGGCCTGGATTTCGGGCGTCAGGTTGCGGTGGATCACGCCGATGCCGCCGGCGAGCGCCATCGCGATGGCGAGCCGCGCCTCGGTCACGGTGTCCATCGCCGAGGAGATGATGGGAATCTTGAGGTCGATGGTCTTGGTGATGCGGGTCGCAACGTCGACCTGGCCCGGCATCACTTCGGATGCCTGCGGGAGCAGGAGCACGTCGTCGAACGTCAATCCTACCCGTTCGAGGTCGGCTTGAGCGCCTTTCGGCATGGCGGTAGCTCCTGGCTTGGTTGAAAGGGAGGTCTCGACTCACACCGGAAGCAAGAGAACGGACACCGTTTCGAGAGCGCGATAGCACGGGGCGAAGCCGAACAAAAGCCGGGCGCGCGCGTTATCCTATGCCGCAGGCGCGGGAACGCATGGCTGGTTCGCGAGACAGGCGTATGAACGGGGCAGATGGAAGGGGCCGCGGCGCGCGTTTGTCCGTCCAGGCCCGAAAGCCGTGGTATGGGTGGGGGGTGACTTCCCAACAAGGACCTTCGTTCCCTTTGCCATGACCACCGAAATCGCCATCTACCTTGCAGCCATCGCCGTTCTGCTGGTGCTGTCCGCCTTCTTCAACGGTGCGGAGACCGCGCTCACGGCCGCGTCGCGTGCGCGCATGCTGCAACTGGAGCAGGACGGCAATCGCCGGGCGAACCTCGTCAATCGCCTGCTCGACAAGCCCGAGAAGATGATCGGCACGGTGCTGCTCGGCAATACGCTGGTCGACGTGCTCGCGTCCGCGCTTGCCGCGAACCTCGCGGTGACGCTGGTGGGCGAGGTCGGCGTCGCCTACGCGACCGCGATCATGACGTTGCTGATCGTGATCTTCGCGGCGGTGCTGCCCAAGACCTATGCGCTGTCCGGGCCGGATCGCGCGGCCCTGCTGCTGGCGCCGCCGATGCGGTGGATCATCCTGCTCCTGACGCCGTTCACGATGCTGATCGCGTTCGTGGTGCGCCAGCTCTTGAAGCTGACGCCATCGAAAGCCGACGACGACGCCAACATCCTCGCGCGCCACGAAGAGCTGCGCGGCACCATCGAGCTGTCGCAACGCGAAGGGGCGGTGGGCAAGGGCGACGCGCATATGCTCGGCGGCGTGCTCGATCTCGGCCAGCTCCAGGTCGGCGACATCATGGTCCATCGCACCAACATGGAGATGGTCAACGCCGCCGATCTACCGGCCGAGATCGTGAAGGCGGTCGTCGGTTCGCAATACACGCGCGTTCCGGTGTGGCGCGACAAGCCGGAGAACATCATCGGCGTGCTGCATACCAAGGACATGCTGGGCGCGCTGGCGGCCAACGGCTGGAACGTCGCGCGGCTCGACATCACGAGCTTTCTCGGCACGCCGTGGTTCGTGCCCGAGCAGACCAGCGTCAAGACCCAGCTCAACGCGTTCCTGAAGCGCAAGGCCCAGCTCGCGCTGGTGGTCGACGAATACGGCGATGTGCAGGGCCTCATCACGCTGGAGGACATCCTGGAGGAGATCGTCGGCCAGATCTCCGACGAGCATGACACGCCCGACGCGACCATCCGCGCGCAATCGGACGGCTCGGTGCTGGTCGACGGCACGGTCGCGGTGCGCGATCTCAACCGGCAGATGGATTGGGAGCTGCCGGACGAGGAGGCGACCACGGTCGCGGGCATCGTGATCCACGAAGCCCAGACGATCCCCGAGCCGGGCCAAACATTCAACTTCCACGGCTACCGCTTCGAAGTGATCCGCAAGCAGAGGAACCGCATCACCGCGATGCGGATCAAGCCGCTGACGCCACGCTCCGCCACGACCGACGACGGCGGGCCGGCGAGCGGTTGAGGGGGCTGACGGGCTACGGGATTCACACATCTCTGTTGACTTTGGCGAGGTGGAAACCTTCGATCATGTGGCTGAGGCGGTGCCAGCCGTCGGCCATCGTTTTGGGGCCGGGCTTTTTGCCGTAGCAGTTCCAGCCGCCGAGGCGGGCC
>CAMDPA010000526.1 GCA_945903565.1 Devosia equisanguinis
CGTTGTTGATGTCGCACGAATACCAGTTCGAATCAAGTGTGCGCTCGACGTCGCCAGGGGCACGCGGCAGCCGCTTCAGAAGCTGGCTCGCTGTTTGTTGCAGAAGAGGGTGAAACCAATCGGGCGCGATCTCGACAAGGGGTTCCAGCACAAACGGGCGAAGGTGAAGTTCCGGATGGGGAAGCACCAACCAGCCGCGCCGCGCCGCCGGACGGGGGCAGCGATGCCCTGACGGGCGGTCGGTCGCGTGCCGCATTGACATGCCTGCCCCGCGCATTTTGCGTGTGGCAGTTCCCGGCCAGCCGACTATTTTATAGGCAAACGTAAGTATATCGATATCGAGTGGTCGAGAGCTATTCAGCGCGCGCTTGCGGCGGCCAGAAATACGCTCAATACGTTTCAATACACGCAGTAGCTGAGCCGGCTGAAGTTCAGTTTCAATCCTCACCACGGCATTGAGGTAGCTAGGCTGGCGACCGCCGCCGACGGGTTTTGTACGATAAAGGCTCGAAAATGCCTCAATGCTGATCTGATTTAGCTTCAAAAGCGTACAACAGTTACGCAACGTTTCGAGAGGTGTCCCGAAGGCGCCACAACTGTTTGCCCCAAGGGCCAAGAGTACAAATCGTCGCATGGCTCGTTGATTCAGTTAGCATCGGAGATGGCCCAATAGCGCATAGCAAGAACACAAAGCATCATTTAAATCGCGCGATCGGCTCCCAATACACTAGACGCGGGAGTCTGATCGACCTGGGGAGGGGTCAGCGACGTTGTTCTCGGGCGGGTTCGACGTGGCTGCCAAGTAACAACTAACTATTACTATCGAGGAGTCCAATGCATTTCTACGCTCACGAAAGAATTGCACTGTTTATAGACGGCGCCAATCTATACTCAGCCGCTAAGGCACTGCAGTTCGATATCGATTACAAGCGACTACTTGCCTTTTTTCGGCAGAAGGGTCACCTAGTCCGGGCCTTGTACTACACAGCCCTGGCTGAAGACCAGGAGTATTCATCGATTCGTCCGTTGATCGACTGGCTCGACTACAACGGATACACGATGGTCACCAAGCCGACCAAGGAATACTCGGATTCCATGGGCCGGCGGAAGCTGAAGGGGAACATGGATATCGAGTTGACGGTGGACGCCATGCGTCTGGCCGAGAACCTCGATCACATCGTGTTGTTCTCCGGCGATGGCGACTTCAAGTCGATGGTTGCCGCCATCCAGCAAAAGGGCAAGCGCGTCAGCGTCATTTCCACGCTGCAGACCCAGCCGCCGATGGTGGCGGACGAGCTGCGGCGCCAGGCCGATCAGTTCATCGATCTAGCCGACTTGGAGCAGATGATCTGCCGCGATCCCTCGACGCGTCCGCCGCGTGTCGACCGGCCCGAGGTTTCGGATCGGCCGGTGCGTACGACGGAGCGCTTTGTTCAGCCGCGTCGCGAAGGGTTCGCGCGGTCGCCGGTCGATCCGGTTCCGTTCGAGGATGACCGAGACGTCGATGCGAAGACGGGTCGCTGATCCGATGTCGCCGTCGCACCAAGTGTCTCGTGCGCCGGCTGACAACGCCAGGGTCTTGAAGTGAGCCGTGACGCGGCTCGCTTGGCCGCGTGCGAGCCATCGACCGATTGCCGCCTGTGTCCGCGGCTAGCCGACATGCGCGCGGAAAACCGTCGCCGCATGGCGGATTGGCACAATGCGCCCGTGCCGACATTCTGGCCCTCGCTGGGGCCTGCTTCGGCGCGCCTCGTTATCGTTGGTTTGGCGCCGGGACTAAAGGGCGCCAATCGTACCGGGCGCCCGTTCACTGGCGACTACGCTGGTGACCTGCTTTACGAGACTCTGCTCGAGTTCAGGTTTGCGACCGGCACGTATCAGGCCGATCCCGCCGATGGGCTGCAGTTGCACGACAGCATGATCACCAATGCGGTCCGCTGCGTGCCGCCGGAGAACAAGCCGACACCTGCTGAAATCGCGCAGTGCCGTCCCTTCCTCGAGGCGACGATCGCCGCGATGCCGAATATCCGCGCGGTGCTGGTCTTAGGGCGGATCGCGCACGAGAGTACGCTGCGTGCGCTCGGCAAAAAGCTCTCGGCACACCCGTTCGCGCATGGGGCGCGCCACGAGATCAAGCCCGGCGTCGCGTTGTTCGACAGCTATCACTGCTCGCGTTACAACACCAATACCGGACGACTGACTCCAGCGATGTTCAAATCGGTATTCGCAAGCATTCGCGACGAATTGGCGACGGATTGAATTGGCCCAGGCAGGGCCTGCCCCACCCAACGCACTCACAACTTGAGCAGCGCCTTCGCCGTGCCGCCCATGATCGCGGCCTTGTCGGCGGCGGGAATATCGAGCCCGCGAACCGCGTCGAGCCCGGCCTTCTTGAGCTTCAGCAGCATCGGCGCATCCGTGCCCAGCACCAGCCGGTCCGCGCCGACCGTATCGATCGCGCACTTGACGGCCGGCGGGTGATAGCTGGTCGTATCCATATAGATCATCTTGAGATAATCGCTCGGCTTGCGCTTGATCAGCATCGGCTCATAGCTGCCCAGGAAGAACGCGTCGTCGCCAAGCTCGTAGGCATAGTCGAGCCGCCCGATGATCTCGCAGATACCGCCACCGAGATGGCTGGCGACCAGCTTCAACTTAGGAAAATCCTCCAGCACCCCGCGCACGATCATCCGCGCCAGCGCGAGACTGTTGTCGAACGGCCGCCCGACGCTGGAGGCGAGCCGGTAGTCCATCATCCGTTCCTCGCCGAAACCGACAGCGGGCGGATGCATCATCACGGGAATGTCGAGCGCCGTCACCAGCTCGAAGAACGGCCGCGCGTTGTCGTCGTCGGGAAACGCGCCGCGATGGCTCGACGAGATCAGCACGCCGCGCAGATCGTCTTGCTTCACCGCGCGCTCCAGTTCCTTCAGATGCGCGTCGCCCCCGCCTGGGATCGCCGTCGCCAGCGCCACCACCTTGCCCGGATGCTTGTCGCGCAGTCCCGCCAGATACTCGTTGGATTGGCGCAGCAGCGGCAGCGCCTCCTCGCGCGAGTGGGCGCGCAGATAGTGCCCCGCGCTCGAGATCACGCTGATATCGAGGCTCGCCTCCTCATGCAGCGCCAGCACGTTCTCGATGGTGGCGGGGCAACGCCCCTGCCAGAACGGCCGCTCCTGCTCGTGCGGGGGATGCACATGCGTATGGAAGTCGATGATCACGGGTGCCTCTCTTCCCCCTCTCCCCCGTGCTCTTCCGCGCGGGGAGAGGGTGGAGGCGAGGGGCAGCCGCTTGCGCCGGCGCTGATGCTATCGGCAAAGTCTACAGGAGACGCCCGATGCATACCTATCCCCTTGGCTCAGGTCGTCCTCTGAACTGACCCGTACCATCTACAACGCCTCGTCTCGTCGACCAGCATCCGCATCGTCCGCGGCGGGTGCGTGACGAGCTGCTCGAACACCCGCGCGGCGATCCGGCCGATGCCTT
>CAMDPA010000527.1 GCA_945903565.1 Devosia equisanguinis
CAGAGCGCGCGGTAATGCTGCCGCCGCTCACCTGCGGAACGCCCTTGGCTCTCTTCCTCGTTTTCCTGCTCGCCTACACGCTGTCGCAGTTCTATCGCTCGTTTCTGGCGGTGATCGCGCCGGGCTTGGCGGTGGAGCTTGGCCTCTCGGCGAGCGACCTCGCCAATATGTCGGCTGCTTGGTTCGCGGTGTTTGCCGCCGTGCAGTTTCCGCTTGGCGTTGCGCTCGACCGGATCGGGCCGCGCCGCACGGTGCCCGCGCTGATGCTCGCGGCGGTCGCGGGCGCCTTGCTGCTCGCCAACGCCAATAGTCCGGCGGCTTGTATTGCCGCCAATGCGCTGATCGGCCTGGGGTGTTCGCCGATCTACATGGGCGCACTCTACTATCTCGGCCGCACCGTCAGTCCGGCGCGGTTCGGATTCGTGTCGGCGTGCCTGCTCGGCTTCGGCACGATCGGCAATTTGCTCGCGGCGACGCCGTTGTCGATGGCAGCCCTGCAGTTCGGGTGGCGCGCCACGTTCGTGTTTATCGCGGTGCTGACACTGGCTGCGGCAGCCTTGTTTTGGGTGTTGGTGCGCGATCCCCCGGTGCTGACGCAGCCCAGGGGAAAGGCGTCGGCTGTTGCCGAGCTGGCGCAGATCATCCGGCTGCCCGGCTTGTGGGCACTGATGCCGCTCCTGTTGCTCGGCTACGCGGCGATCGTGGTCGAGCGCGGGCTGTGGCTTGGTCCCTACTTCGCGGAGGTGCATGGCCTCAGCGGTGTCGCGCTGGGGAACGCGGCGCTGGCGATGGCGGCGGCGATGTCCGCTGGTGCGCTGTTGTTTGGCTATGTGGATCGACTGCTGCCGGGACGGCACATGCTGCTGATCGTCTTGGGGTCGCTCTTGTCGGCGGGCGGCTTCGTTCTGTTGGCCGCCATACCGAAACCATCCGTTTCGATCGCGACTGCAACGCTCGCTTTTGTCGGCTGCATGGGCTTGTGCCAGCCGTTGCTGTTTGCGCATGCGCGCCGGTTTTTTCCCGAGCACTTGCTGGGGAGGGGAATGACGTTCGCCAATTTCCTGACGATCGGCGGGTCAGGTCTCGTGCAGTGGGCAACAGGCGCTCTCGTCGCACGCCAACATGCTGCGGGCGCCGCGCCGGCGGATGTGTACGCGGCGCTTCACCTGGTGTTCGCGGCCATAATCACCGCCGCCACGCTCGTCTACCTGTTGGCGCCGCGACGCACCACGCGCGACGCCGCTGCCGCAGGTCAGACTTGATCTGCGGCAAACGACGGCCGACGGAAATGACCGCAATTGGTCAGGTGCTCGACTTACGCTTGCTGATCACCATGTAGATGATCGCGGCGATAATGATGCCGATCGCGACCATGACGCCCGGCCGGGCCATCAGCCAACCCCAGGCTCGCTCGAGAGACATCTGCGGCGGCCCTTGCGAGGGCGACGGCGGGCGTTGCGCGAACGCGACGTCGGCGGACACGATGAGGCCAAGAACCAGCGTCCATGCCAGCGTGTGGTACTTCTTAAGCATGCCAATGCCTCCCAAACGGGGCGGGCGATTGCTTTAAGTGCCCGCTCACGCGCCAAACTAGTGTGGTGCGACAAATTAGTCCATCGAAAAGTTTACTTTGATGGAGCCGCGTGCCGGTAAGCGGAGGTCATCAAACTTCGGGCGTCCGATCCGGCACAACCAGGCGGAAGACGGCACCTTCATCGGTTGGGGCCAGCTCGAGGCGACCGCCGTGCGCGGCCATCAGCTCCGCAGCAATTGCAAGGCCAAGGCCTGTCCCTCCCTTGCGCGTGCCCTGGAAGGCGCGGAACAAGCTCGAGCGGGCCTTTTCCGGGACGCCCGGCCCGGTATCGCGGACTTCGCAAACGACCTGTCGGCCCTCGCGCCAGGCCGATATTGCTACCTCGTTCGCATCTGCCGCAGGCTGCTGCTCGAGCGCTTGTACGGCATTGCGGACGAGGTTGTTGAGCACGCGATAGAGCTGGTCGCGGTCGGCGTCGATGCCCAGTGCTCCGTCGATATCGATTCGGTAGGCGATGGCGTTGCGGGGCATGCCGAGGCCGTCGCCGACCTCCTCGACGAGATCGGCGAGGCGAAAGACCGTGCGGCGTGGCTCGGCTTCCGCGGCCCGGCCGTAGCGCAGCGTGTCGTTGCACAGGTTGATCGCGCGATCGAGCGAGGCGATCAGTTTGGGCGCGAAGCTCTGGACCGAGGCCTCTTTCACCATCGACAGGCGGTCGGACAGGAGCTGGGCGCTCGCCAGCATGTTGCGGAGATCGTGGCTGATCTTGCTGACCGCAAGCCCGAGTTCGGCGAGATGGTTCTTCTGGTTGAGCATCGAGCGCAGCTCCTGCTGCATATGGCGGAGCTCATGCTCGGCGGTGCGGATCTCGTCGGTGCGCTTGGACGGGGTGATGATCAGGCTGGCGTTTTCCGGCGCGCGGCTGAACGCCTCCATGTTGTCGGCCAGCCGCAGGATCGGCTGCACGAGCAACCGGGTCAGCGCCATATAGACCAGTGCGGCCGCGATGATCGAAATGATCACGGAAAGCCCGAGAATGTTGAGCGCGAAAGCAAGGACCGCGCTGCGCAATGGCGCTTCAGGCAGAACGATTTCGACAAAATCATTCATGCCCCACACGGTTGTACCCATGGGGGCGGAGGGATGTCCGAAAACGCGGATCGTGCCGCTGCCATTGCTGAACAGCACGGCCAGCGCGTCGGTGATGAGTTCGAGCCGCGCGAGGAAGCGACGCGGCTGGGATTTTTCGGGGTCGCGCCTGAGGTCGTAGCTGCGGTCGACGACGATGGGGCTGTCCGGCGGCAACACGAGACGGCGCATGTCGTTCTGCTTGATCGCGACGTACTGCACCTTGACGGTATTGAGCAGCTCATTGCGCAGCGATGGGGGCACCACGTGATCAGGTGCGGCATCGGCGGCCAGCGAGGCCAGGCGCGCCGCCGTCAGGCGATCCGTCAGCCAGTTGATCCGGAAGTTGGCGACAGAGGGAAGGAAGATGAGGATTTCCGCCAGCATCACGAACAGTACTGTCAGGGTCAGCAGCTTCGCTGACAGACCCGGGCCGACGCGCGCCAGACGCACGGGACCCGTGAAAGCACTTTCCTTGGCCGGCAGATCGGCAGCCGGCGTCAGCCTCGCGGCCAAGGGGCCGAGAAGCCGCCAAACCAGAGCGCGGGCCGCCGTGACGGCCTTGGCTTCGGTTTTCTGCTGCACGCTTGAATTCCGTTCCAAACGGCTGTGCCGCTGCTGCGGATGCGCGTGGTCTTTCAACGCGGGTGCAGCCGCTATCCCGTCGGCCGCACTAACCCGGATTATGCACCAGACCTTGGAAAATCGTTGGCAGTTGTGGTGCAAGTGGCGAGATTCACGTAACAATTCGGTGTCGAGACGAAGAGTGCCGCGTATCAACGCTACGCCACAACCGCCATGACCCAAGATACCCCAG
>CAMDPA010000528.1 GCA_945903565.1 Devosia equisanguinis
GCTCGGCATTCTCGCGCGGCTCACGAAAAAGGCGCGCCTGCTGGTGCTCGGCAATCCCGTCGCCAATCGCCGTCAGCCCGTGCGCATCGCCGAGGAAATGGCGATGATCGACATCCTCTCGAAAGGGCGCGTCGATTGCGGCTTCGTGCGCGGCGTGCCCTACGAAGTGCTGCCGGCGAATTCCAATCCGGTGCGCATGAACGAGCGCCAATGGGAGGCGATCGACCTCATCATCAAGGCGTGGACGAGCCATGACGGGCCGGTGACGCACGAGGGGCGGTTCTTCCATCACCGCAACATCAACATCTGGCCGCGGCCCTGGCAGCAGCCGCATCCGCCGATATGGGTCTCGACGACGAGCCGCGGCGGCGCCAAGCAGGTGGGAGGGCGCGGTTTCATCCAGGCGACGTTCCTGACCGGTTTCGACGAGACGCGCGCGATCTTCGACAGCTATCGCGCGGGCTGGCGCGAAGCCGGCCTTGGCCAGGACGTGCCGAACAATCGCCTCGCTTATGCGGCGCTGGTCTACGTCGGCGACACCGAGGCCAGGGCGTACGCGGGTGCGGAAAAGTTGCTGTGGTACATGACGTCGAACAAGGTGCCGGTGCAGTTCTGCTATCCGCCGGGATACATGCCGCATGCAGCCGCGATGCAGGTGTTGAAGGGATCGGCGCTCGATCAGCATGCGGCCAATCGCGGCAACGCCACGGTGGAGAAGGCGATCGAGGCCGGCATCATGTTCGCGGGAACGCCCGACCAGGTGTTCAAGCAGATCAAGACATTCTACGACCACGTCGGCGGCTTCGGCCACATCCTCAACATGGGGCAGGCGGGGTTCCTGGAGCACGACGATACCGTGCACGGGATCCGGATGTTCGCCCGCGAGGTGTATCCGCGCCTGAAGGAGGCATTCCCGGGCATGGCGATCTCGGGCGTGCGGGAAGGGGCGGCGCGGCGGGGGTGAGACGGCGTGTCCTCAGCCGCGTCCCAGATGATGAACGTTCTTGCTTGCTAGGCTCGACATCATGGGGTAGGAACCGTTCGTCCTCGCTTTCTTCGTGTGGCGCTGCTGGTTTCGCGGCTTGGCGCTGTTTGGAAAAAGCGTGAATTTTCAAAGACCAGGGCGCTTAGCTCAGCGGTAGAGCACTACCTTGACATGGTAGGGGTCACAGGTTCGATCCCTGTAGCGCCCACCAGCTACCCACCGACTTAATGTTGGTCCAGTCGTCCCGGGTCCCCGGTGTGCGCGGATCCAGTGGAACGAATGAGAGTGCGATGAAAGTCAGAAATTCGTTGAAGTCGCTGCGCGGACGCCACCGCGACAACATCGTGGTGCGCCGTAAGGGCCGCGTCTACGTGATCAACAAGACGCAGAAGCGGTTCAAGGCCCGTCAGGGGTGATTGTCCGCGCCTGTCTTTACCGGAATTGAATAGGCCGACGCCGCGATGGCGCCGGCCTTCTTGCGTTGCATAGGCGCTTGGCGATTACGCCTTGATGACGCGCACCGGCTTACCGGCAAGCCAGCCCTCGATGTTCTCGACGGTTTCGCGATAGTAGGTCATGTAGTTCTCGCGGCTGACGTAGCCGACGTGCGGCGTGACCACCACGTGCGGGCTCGTCCGGAAGAAGTGGTCGCGTGGCAGCGGCTCGTCGTCGAACACGTCGAGGCCGGCGCCGGCAATGCGGCCCTCGGTGAGCGCCGCGATCATCGCCTTCTCGTCGATCAGCGGCCCGCGCGAGGTATTGAGGAGATACGCCGTCGGCTTCATCAGCGCGATATCCGCCGCGCCCACGATGCCGGTCGAACGTGCCGACAGCTTGTAATGGACGGTGATGAAGTCGGAGGTGCGGAACAGCTCCTCCTTCGACACGCGCTTGGCGCCGGCGGCCGCGGCCTGCTCGTCGGTCAGGTTCTGGCTCCAGCCGACCACGTTCATGCCGAACGCCTTGCCGAAACCGGCGACCTGCGCTCCGAGATTGCCCAGGCCGATCACGCCCAGAGTCTTGCCGCGCACATCCTGGCCGAGACCGAGCTGCCAGCCGCCCGCGCGCACGGAGTTGTGCTGCGATACGATCTGACGGGCCAAAGCGAGCAGCAGGGCGAACGTCAACTCCGCCGTTGCGAACCTGGAGGATGCCGTGGTGCAGACGGTGATGCCGCGCTCCATCGCCGCCTTGTGGTCGAGGCTCGCGTGGGCGTGACCGGTGGTGACGATCAGCTTGAGGCTCGGCAGCTTTTCGAGCAGGGAGCGCATGACGGGTGTGCGCTCGCGCATGATACAGAGCACGTCGACCGCGCCGAGCCGCCGCACGAGCTCGTCCCCATCGGCGATGTGGTCGCGGAACGCCACCACGTCGTGGCTTCCGCGGATGCGGGACCAGTCGGCCAATTCGAGCGAAACGCCCTGATAGTCGTCGAGCAGCACGATGCGCATGTTGGTATCAACCTCTTGTCGTTTCGGTAATTTTCCACCACGCCCCTGACGCGATGGGAAAAGCACCCGCCTTGATACTCGCACTTGCCGTGTCCGCACCAGCCCTGGACGCACCCGCGTCAGCCTTGGGTAACGTGCAACAATTAGCGCTCCGCCTGCTCGACATATCCAAGTCTTCGGAACCTCCCCAACTGCGACAGCGGTAGGGATGGGCTCTCGCCCACCCCTCCCTCCGAACCGTACGGGCGGTTTTCCCGCATACGGCTCTCCAGTCGGTGGTTTCTTCATCGAGGCTGTCTCGCGGATTGCCAGGCCGTGTGAAGCGCGAACAGCCCGGCATTGGCGAAGAAGACATTGGGCCAGCGTTGATGGTCGGCTCGGCAGTGCCCGCGTCCAGGCCGCTTGTCCCGCTTGCGCAGCAGGGCACGCAGCCGGCGTCGGACAACGCCGTCGAGAATGCCGAAGGTGTGGTGATGGGCTTGCTTGAAGTACCCGAACCAACCGCGCAGCGTCCGGTTGAGATCGGCGATGACACGCGCAAGGCTGTCGCCCCGCGAGCGGCCGGTCTTGTCCCGGATGCGGTCTTTCAGCTTGTCCAGGCTCGTCTTGCGCACGCGCCGCTGACCGGCTTCGAACCGATAGCCCAGGAACTCGAACCCTTGCCCCGGGGTGCGGCAATCGCCGACGTGCGTCTTCTCCGGATGCAGCGTCAGACCGTTGGCTGCGACCCACATGCGGATCGCGGACAGCACGGCCTCGGCGTCCTCACGGCTCGCACAGAGCACGACGAAGTCGTCCGCGTATCGCACCATTCGATAGCCGTTTGCGGCCACAGCCTTGTCCAGCGGGTCGAGGTAGATGTTGGCCAGCAGGGGGCTGATCACTGCCCCTTGGGGCGAGCCCTCGGTCGGCGTCCACCTCTCCAGACCCTTCAGGATATCGGCCTTCAACCAGCCGCGGATCAGATCGAGGACCTTGCCGTCGATGACGTGCGCCTCGATCCGTGCCACCAGACGGTCGTGCGGGATCGTATCGAAG
>CAMDPA010000529.1 GCA_945903565.1 Devosia equisanguinis
TCCTGGGTCGTGGCCCGCCTCGGCGGCTGGAACTGCTACGGCAAAAAGCCCGGCCCCAAAACGATGGCCGACGGCTGGCACCGCCTCAGCCACATGATCGAAGGTTTCCACCTCGCCAAAGTCAACAGAGATGTGTGAATCCCGTAGCCAACACCCAGCTGAGGAGGCCACCTCATGAACCTCGTCTCCATTGCGCTTCAATATCTCGCGCCCGCACTGGTCGGAAAGCTCGCCTCCGGGCTCGGGCTTGGCCAGGGCATCACCGACAAGATCGTCAGGGCCGCCGTGCCGGTGATCCTGGGCGCGCTCGCCAGCAAGGCCGCCAAGCCCGACGGCGCACGCGCGCTGTTCGACGTGCTCGGCAAGCAGGACACCGGCTTGCTCGGCCGGCTCAGCAACGTGCTCGGTAGCCCGCAGCAGAAAACCATCGCGGAGCAGGGCTCCAACGTGCTGGGTTCGCTGCTTGGAAGCACCGGGCTCGGCTCGCTGGTCGGCGCTGTCTCGAAGTTCTCCGGCGCCAGCCAGAGCGCAACCTGCGGTTTGATCGGCATGCTTGCGCCGATCGTGCTCGGCACGCTCAGCCAGCAGCAGAAGAGCTCTAGTCTCGACGCGGGTGGTATCGCCAAGCTGCTGTCGGACCAGAAGTCGAACATTGCTTCGGCGATCCCTAGCGACCTCTCAAAGCTGCTGTCGGGTTCGGGTCTACTCGACGCGGTAGTGTCGAAGGCGACGTCTACCACGTCGACGACCACGTCTACCACGTCGCAGGGTACGTCGACGTATGCCCCGGGTGGTAGCGCTACCACGTCGACGAAGCCTTTCAACGGCTGGCCGTGGGCGGGACTGGTGGCGGCTGCGAGCCTCCTGTGGGGCTCCATGTTCAGCGGTCCGCCCGCACCGTGGTCCTCGATTCCAGCCCCGCCACGCCTGATGGCCGGCAGCACCGATGTCGCCGGCGAGCTCGATACCCAGCTCAAGGGGTTGCACGGCCTGCTTGCGTCCGTGAAGGACAAGACGACGGCGGAGCAAGCCCTGCCGCGGCTCCGCGCGGCGCAGACCACGATCGAACGGCTCGATGGCGCGGCCAAGCAATTACCCAACGATAGCAAGAAGATGCTCGGCGGCTATGTCGCGTCGTGGCTTCCACTCCTGACGCCGATGCTGACGTCGATCGCCGGCAACTCCGCCGCCGCACCGCTCGTCAAGCCGGTGCTCGACGGCGTGCGCGGGCGGCTCGAGTCGTTGGCGAAGGGCTGACGCCTACCCGCGCCAAACGGCGTTGAGGCGGTGCGTTTCCGCCTCGATGATGGCGTAGAACGCAGCGGCTGCGGGCGTTAGCTCGCGGCGCGCTGGCTCGATCGCGACGAGGTCGAGATCGAGCGGTGGGTCGGCTAGCGGGTTGACCTTGAAGCGGCCGCCGGCAACGTCCGCGGCCATCATCACGCCCGGCAACACCGTCACCCAATCCGAGCCCGCGACATAGTCCAGCGTGCCCATCATGGCGTCGAGTTCCATGGTGCGCTCGACTGTGGCGCTGTGAGTTGCGAAGTAGGTGGATAGCGACTGTCGCCGCGTGTTGTCCGGCCCAGGCATTACCATCTTGAGCGGGCCCAGTGTCGCCAGCCGAACCGGCGCCATGTGCTCGAGTGGGCGCGTGGGACCATCGCCGTCGCTTCTCGATACCAGCGTTTCCGGTGTCACGAGAAATGGGCGCACGCGCACGCCGGGCCCGCCCGCGAACGCCGGTACGATCGCGAAGTCGAATGCGCCCGCTCTCACCTCACGGGTGAGCACGCCGCTGTAGGCCTCGACGATCCGCACGGCCACGTTGGGATGTTGCTCCGTGTAGCGCCGCAATGCCGGCGCCAGCGCGGAACGCGTCATCGTTGGCATGAGACCGATCGAGACTTCGCCGGACAAGGTGCCGGTCAATCCAGCGAGGCTTTCATTCGCCGCCGCGTAGGTTCTGAGAACCTCGAGACAACGCGCGTAATAGGTCTGCGCGGCCGGCGTCGGCACGATGCCACCGTTCTCGCGCGCGAAGAGCTGGACGCCGAGGCCGCGTTCCAGCTTCGCGATGTGCTGGGAGACGCCCGATTGCGTCGCATGCTCGCGTTCGGCCGCAAGCGTGAACGAGCGTTCCTCGTAGGCTGCAACGAACAGCCGGATATCGACGAGACTGGCGTGCACGAGTTGTCCATTACGGTCCATAATGCCAAGCAGCAGACAATATTATTTTCCCCGATCCGACAAGGTTGCTTATTCTGGACTCTTCGTCGTCCGCCTCAGCGGCCTTTCCTGGAGCACATCATGAAGCTCGGTTTCTTCACCATGCCGATTCACCCGCTCAGCCGGAACCTGACGGAGACGCTGCATGAGGATCGCGAATTGGCGATCCATGCTGAAAAGCTCGGTTTTGTCGAAGGCTTCTACGGCGAGCACCTGACGGACGCGGCCGAGACGATCACGTCGTCGCTGATCTTCATCGCCTGGCTGCTGCGCGACACCAAGACGATCCGCCTCGGCTCGGGCACCGTCAACTTACCCAATCACCACCCCGCGATGGTGGCCGGCGAGGTCGCCATGCTCGACCACATGTCGGGGGGCCGCTTCATCTTTGGGATCAGCCCGGGCGGGTTGATGTCGGATGCAGAGATTTTCGGCAACTTGGAGCGCGACCGCAACGCGATGCTGGTCGAGAGCATCAACATGATCCTCGACATCTGGTCGAAAGGCCCGCCCTACAACCTGAAAGGTCAGTTCTGGAACATCACCGTCGAGAAGACGCAGATGCCGGAGATCGGCCAGGGCTTCGTGCACAAGCCCTATCAGTTGCCGCATCCCCCTATCGTGGTGACGGTGGTCGCGCCGTTCTCGAAGGGCGTGACGGAAGCCGCCGCGCGTGGCTGGGATCCAATCTCCGCCAACTTCCTGCTGGCGCCGTGGGTCAAAAGCCACTGGCCGAAGTATGTCGAGGGGTGCGAGCGTGGTGGCCGCAAGGTGGACAGCGCCAACTGGCGCGTCGCCAAGAGCATTTTCGTCGCCGATGATCTCGCTACCGCCAAGCGCTATGCGACAGAGGCCGGCGGGCCCTATCACCACTACTACAACTCGCTCGGCACCAAGCTCATCAAGGGCGGCCGCGGCAACCTGTTCAAGCGCGATCAGAAGGCGCCCGATAGCAGCGTCACGATCGAAGGCATTGTCGATGACGTCGTGATCTGGGGCACTCCCGACAAGGTCGCCGACGAGATCTTGAAGTTCCGCGATGAGGTCGGCGACTTCGGCACGCTGCTCTATGCCGGCCACGATTGGCAGGACAAGACGCTCGCCCTGCGCTCGATGGATCTGCTCGCCGAAAAGGTGATGCCGAAGGTGAACGCGGCGATCGGGGCTTCGTAGGGTGCAATAGCGTTAGCGTATTGCACCGTTGCAACGTCGCCGGTGCAATACG
>CAMDPA010000530.1 GCA_945903565.1 Devosia equisanguinis
CGGCATCATCGCCGGCGTTCCCGCGGGCTATCTGCTGTATCGCTTCAAGGTACTGGCGGCCGCCTACGAGGGCTGGATCGCCGGCATGTTCTCCGCACCGCTGATCCTGCTTTATCCGCTGTTCCTGGTGCTGTTCGGGCGCGGCGTGATGACGATCATCGCGATCTCGTCCATTCTCGCGACGATCCCGATCGTGCTGAATACATTGCAGGCGTTCGCCGGTGTGCGCGGGGTGCATCTCAACGTCGCCCGGGCGTTCAAGCTGACGCGCTGGCAGACGTTCTGGAAGGTGCTGCTGCCGTCCGCGCTGCCGACGATCTTCACGGGCATCCGGCTGGGGCTGATCTATTCGATGATCAGCGTGGTCGCGATCGAGTATCTCGTCGTGCTCGGTGGGCTCGGTTCGCTGGTGAGTGATCTCTACGACCGCTACAATATTCCGGGGATGTATGCCGCCATCCTGGCCGTGATCGCGGTCACAGTCGTGTTCTTCAAGCTGGCGACGGAGATCGAGCGATGGCTTCGCCCGGTGTAGGCGCGACGAAGCGCGGCATGAGCCTGCGCACCAAGGCGAGCATCGTGCAGGTGCTGACGTTCCTCGCCATCTGGGCGGGGTGGGAGGCGTTGTCGCGCTCGGGATTGCTGTTTGAGGGCGTGGTGCCGTCCTCGCTCGCGGTATTCCCGGCGATGTGGCAGCACCTGATCGATCCGGTGTTCTGGGATCATGCGGGACGCACGGCATACGAAGTGGTGCTGGGCTTCGCGATCGGCAGCAGCGTGGGTGCCGCGCTCGGCCTGCTGCTGGGCATGCGACGCTTCCTGGCAGCGGTGCTGGAGCCGTACATCAACTATCTCGCGGCGACGCCGAAAATCATCTTCCTGCCGATCATGTTCGTGATGTTCGGCGTCGATGCCGGCTCGAAGGTGGCGATGGCGGCACTGTCGGCGTTCTTCCCGGTCGCGGTGTCGGTCTATCGCGGCACACTGCTCGTCAATCCGGTGCTAGTTCGCGTGGCGCGAAGCTACAAGGCGAGCCAGTGGAAGATCGTGCGCAGCGTTTTTCTCCCCTCGATCGTGCCGCCACTGCTGACCGGATTGCGGCTCGGCCTCGGCGTCGCCATCGTCGGCACGCTGCTGGCGGAAATCAAGCTCGCCAACAAGGGTCTCGGCTACGTCGTGATCCAGCACTACAATTTCTTCCGGACGGCCGACATGTACGCCGTGCTGATCCTGATCTTCATCCTCGCAGTCGGCGTGAACGCGGCGATGGACCGGCTGGCGGCACGGTATTCGTACAAGGCTTAGGGATCGCGCCACGGTTGGCGACGCCGCGTATCTCTGCTTAGGTTGGCCGAACCAAACCGCAGGACCATCCACCCATGATCATCGACTTCCATCACCATTTCACGCCGCGCGAGCTGATCAAGGACGATCCGGGCGACAAGCTCGTGCTGTCCTACGACGAGAACGGCGCGCCGAGCTATACGACGCACCGGCTGCTGTTCGACATGGACGCGCATATCGCCATGATGGACGAGGCGGGTATCGACCTTGCCATGCTGTCGTGTGCGGCGGGAATGGCAGCGGATCTCGAACGCTCGACGTTCATCAACGACAAGGTGAAGAAGGCGGAGAAGGATTACCCCAAGCGCTTCCTCGGCTTCGCGCACGTCAACCCGCTCGGCGGGCCGGCCGCGCTGAAGGAGCTGGCGCGATGCGCCGACGAGCTCGGCTATCCCGGTGTCACCATCACGTCGGAGCAGGACGGCGTCTATCTCGACGCGCCGGAGCTCGAACCGTTCTGGACGGAGTGCGAGAAGCGCGGGCTGTTCGTGTTCGTGCATCCCGCGTTGAAGCTCAACGTTTCCGCCCAGTTCGATGCCTATGATCTCGCCCGCTCCGTCGGCCGCGAATTCTCGCTCGTGATGGCGACGCTGCGGCTGATCAACTCGCAGGTGTTCGACCGCCATCCGAACCTGATCGTGCAGATGTCGCATCTGTCCGGTGGCATCGCGTCTATTCTCACGCGCATCCGCAGCTATCAGGACAAGACGTTCTGGGGCACCAAGGGCAACGCCAAGCACGGCGTCACACCGGCCAAGGCATTCGACCACTACCTGCGCAACAACATGATGTTCGACAGCGGCGGCTTCTGCGGCGAGATCAATTCGGTGAAAACCGCGCTGATCGAGATCCCCGCGTCGCGCATCGTGTTCGGCACGGACTATCCACAGGAAATCCGCACCAGCGGCGTCGTCGCCACCTTCATCGCGGACTTGAAGAAGCTCGGCCCGGACGGCGAGGCGATCCTGTCCGGCTCGGCCAAGATGCTGCTCAAGGGGCGGGTGTGAGGTGGCGCTTCACGGGTAACCTGGCGATCGCCTGCGCCAGTCCATGTTGGGTTACGGCCTGAAACGGCCTAACCCAACCTACGGGTGTTACCGGTCGATCTCGCCGAACACGATGTCGAGGCTGCCCAAGATCGCGCTGACATCCGCCAGCATGTGGCCGCGGTTCATGAAGTCCATCGCGGCCAGATGCGGGAAACCGGGCGCGCGGATCTTGCAGCGGTAGGGCTTGTTGCTGCCGTCGGCGATCAGATACACGCCGAACTCGCCCTTGGGCGCTTCCACGCAGGCATAAACTTCGCCAGCGGGCACGTGGATGCCTTCGGTGTAGAGCTTGAAGTGGTGGATCAGCGCTTCCATCGAGCGCTTCATCTCGCTGCGCGTCGGCGGCACGACCTTCTTGTCTGGGCTGACGTGTGGGCCCTTGCCCTCGGGCGACTGCAGCTTCTCGCAGCACTGCTTCATGATGCGGATCGACTGCCGCATCTCCTCCATCCGCAGGCAATAGCGGTCGTAGCAGTCGCCGTTCTTGCCGATCGGGATGTCGAAATCCATTTCAGCGTAGCACTCGTAGGGTTGCGACTTGCGCAGATCCCAGGCCGCGCCCGAGCCGCGCACCATCACGCCGGAGAAGCCGAGCTTGAAGCAATCGTCCAGCGAGATCACGCCGATGTCGACGTTGCGCTGCTTGAAGATGCGGTTGTTGGTGAGCAGCCCCTCGATGTCGTCGCAGACCTTCAGGAAGGGATCGCAGAACGCATAGATGTCGGCGACGAGCTTCTCGGGCAGATCCTGATGCACGCCGCCGAAGCGGAAATACTTGGCGTGCATCCGCGAGCCCGACGCGCGCTCGTAGAACACCATCAGCTTCTCGCGCTCTTCGAAGCCCCACAGCGGCGGGGTCAGCGCGCCGTCGTCCATCGCTTGCGTGGTGACGTTGAGGATGTGCGAGAGCAGCCGACCGATCTCGGAATAGAGCACGCGGATGAGCTGGCCGCGCTTGGGCACGGACATGCCGAGCAGCTTCTCGACCGCGAGGCAGAACGCATGCTCCTGGTTCATCGGCGCGACGTAATCAAGCCGGTCGAAATACCCGATGTCCTGCA
>CAMDPA010000531.1 GCA_945903565.1 Devosia equisanguinis
TCGGCCTGGCCGCCATCGACGGCCGGATACTGGTCCGGCTACGCGCCGCGAAATAGCGGTCTGCCGCCACAATTGCGCCTCCGAAGGTGGATTGTTAGGGTGCCCATGAACCCGCGACACCGCCTCCACCGCGGTCCCGCGCCTTGCCTGAATCGAGCTGAAAGAGTTCATCCAATGGCCAAATCGACCGCGACGCTCACCGACAACGAAACCGGCACATCCTACGAAATGCCGATCATCCACGGCTCGATCGGGCCGCGTCTGGTCGACGTCCGAAAGTTCTACGGCGACTCGGGCATGTTCACCTACGACCCGGGCTTTACCTCGACCGGCTCGTGCGGTTCCAAGATCACCTACATCGACGGCGACGAAGGCATTCTGCTGCATCGCGGTTACAACATCGCCGAGCTTGCCGAGCAGAGCGACTTCATGGAAGTCGCCTACCTGCTGATGAAGGGCGAACTTCCGACCAAGGCGCAGAAGGAAAAGTTCGTCAAAGACATCACGATGCACACGATGGTGCACGAGCAGCTCAGCCAGTTCTATCGCGGCTTCCGCCGCGACGCCCATCCGATGGCGATCTGCTGCGGCGTCGTCGGCGCCCTGTCGGCCTTCTATCACGACTCTCTGGACATCCACGATCCGCACCAGCGCATGGTGGCGTCGTATCGTCTGGTTGCCAAGATGCCGACCATCGCCGCTATGGCCTACAAGTATTCGGTCGGCCAACCTTTCGTCTATCCGCGCAACGACCTCAGCTACGCCGCCAACTTCCTGCGCATGATGTTCTCGGTGCCGGCGGAGGAGTACGAGGTAAATCCGGTGATCGAAAAGGCGATGGACCGCATCCTGATGCTCCATGCCGACCACGAGCAGAACGCCTCGACCTCGACGGTCCGCCTCGCCGGTTCGTCGGGCGCCAACCCGTTCGCCTGCATCGCCGCCGGCATCGCCTCGCTGTGGGGCCCCAGTCACGGCGGCGCCAACGAAGCCGTGATCAACATGCTGAACGAGATCGGCGGCAAGCAGAACATTCCCGGCTTCCTGTCCCGCGTTAAGGACAAGCAGGACCACACCCGCCTGATGGGCTTCGGCCATCGCGTCTACAAGAACTACGATCCGCGTGCCAAGGTGATGCGCCAGACCTGCCACGAGGTCCTCACCTCGCTCGGCGTCGAGCACGATCCGCTGCTCGAGCTGGCCATGGAGATGGAGCAGATCGCCCTCAAGGACGACTACTTCGTTTCCAAGAAGCTCTACCCGAACGTCGAGTTCTACTCAGGCATCATCTTCCGCGCGATCGGCATCCCGACCTCGATGTTCACCGTCCTGTTCGCCGTGGCGCGCACGGTGGGCTGGGTCTCGCAGTGGAACGAGATGATCGAGGATCCGGACCAGAAGATCGGCCGGCCGCGCCAGCTCTACAACGGCCAGACCGAGCGTCCCTATAAGCCACTGCATATGCGCAGCTAGTACGCGCTGGTTCGCGATCCGGGGAGGAGAGCGAGAGGACATGGCGAGATCATCATTTGGACCGAACCAGGCGGCGACCTGGGCGGTCACTCAGAAGCCGAGGCCGATGCCGCGCCTTGTGCGGCTCGGCCGGCCGGCAAACGACAACCATCACCGCTACAGCGCGGTGAGGCGCCTGCTGGCGTTCGGTCTCGTATCCGTTGTGCTTGGATTTGTATTCCTCGGGTGGCGCTCGTTCTAGAAGACCCGCCGTCCCCGCGCTCGCCCTATTTGCGCTCGATCAGCTCGATCTTGTAGCCGTCGGGATCCTCGACGAAGGCAATCACCGTCGTGCCGAACTTTACCGGCCCCGGTGCGCGAGTGACCTTGCCGCCCGTCTTGGCGATCTGGTCACAGACGCCGTAGACGTCAGGCACACCAATGGCGAGATGGCCGAAGCCGGTTCCTAGCTCGTAAGGCTTCGCCTGGTCCCAATTATGAGTCAGTTCGACCACACAATGCTCGGGCTCCTCGCCATAGCCGACGAAGGCCAGGCTGTACTTGCCGTCTGGAACATCGCGCTTGCGCAGCAACTTCATGCCCATTGGGCCGGTGTAGAACGCGAGCGACTTGTCGAGATCCATGACCCGGATCATCGTGTGCAGCATGCGATAATTGGCTGCGGTGTCGGGCATTTCCCTCTCCCTATTTGTCGCGAATCATGGCCGCGAATATCGCTTCGGCCGCCAGCTTGCCCTCGACCATCGCCCTGCCGGAGAATTTCCAGACGTTGGCGCGGCTCTGGATCTTCTCAACATGAAGCTCGAGACGGTCCCCCGGCAACACCGGACGGCGGAACCGCACCCCGTCGATCGACATGAAATAGACCAGCTTGCCTTCCGATTCACCGCCGAACGTGGCCACGACCAGCACCGCCGCCGTCTGCGCCATGGCTTCGACGATCAGGACGCCGGGCATGACCGGCTCCGACGGGAAATGCCCCTGAAAGAACGGTTCGTTAATGCTGACGTTCTTGATCCCGACAGCGCTGTGGTTGAGCTGCATGTCGATGACCCGATCGACCATCAGCATCGGGTAGCGATGCGGGATCATCTGCAGGATCCGCTTGATGTCGACGGAGGTGACTGTCGAGAGACTTGCCTTGTCGGTCTGGACGTTCATTTCACCGCCATCCCCGCTCAGAATCGGGTTCCGAAGCTGAACCTGAAGTTCTGAGTCTTGTCCCAAGTTTCCTGAACGACCGGGAAGCTGTAGTCTACCCGGATCGGCCCGAAAGGCGATATCCATTGGATGCCGAAGCCGGTGCCGACACGCATCAGCGTGCTGTCCAGAACCGACGCCCCGAAACCTTCCGCCTGATTGCCCCAAAGAGAGCCGGTATCGACGAACACCTTGCCGAGAAGGCCGAGTTCCTTGGGAATGCCATAGAGCGGGAAGCTGAGTTCGGTGGTCGTTGTGTAAAAATACTGACCACCCAGGGAATCGGCAGTACCGGCGTCGCGCGGGCCGACACCCGCCACGGCAAAGCCACGCAGATTATCGCCGCCCAGGAAGAACAGGTTGTTCAGCCTGATGTTGGTGTTGTTGTACGGCAGGACGACGCCGAACGAACCGCCGACCGATATGACGACATCCTCAAGGCCGAGGCTCTGGAAATACACTGCATCGGCGGTCGTCCGTGCGTATTGCTCGGTTCCGATGGCACCGGCAACCGCGATCGTATTGCGCAGCAAAAATCCCTTCGTCGTGTTGATACGCACATCGCGCGTATCCCAGGCGATCGTTTCGGAAACCTCCGAGACCGTCGCATAGCCTGCCTGGGACTGCACGACGGGCGACGCCCACGGCATCACGTTGTAGATGTTCGTCTGGCGCAGGGTGTAACGGACGATCTGCCGCGTATGTTCGCTGTAGGCCCAGCCGCTGCGCAGCGCGAAGCCGAGGCTGGCGTCGCTGTAGTTGGCAACTGCCTGCCG